>CAYOXG010000036.1:0-4527 GCA_964407885.1 uncultured Candidatus Saccharibacteria bacterium
GAGGCGTCAAACAAAAGTTTGACTGGGGGAGGGTTTTCTGGTATATGTTAGCTATCCAGCTTGGGGGCTGGAAATATTTGTACTTTAGGAGTAAGCAATGGCTGAGTCAGAGACAAAGCCCGAGAAGAAACCATTTCACGAGTCGGTCGTGGATTTCATCAATCAGGCCGACTGTCTGGCGACCCTGAAAGACGTCGCGGCATTAATCGCGATCACCAAAATCCCCGAGAACCACAGGGGCATTGCCCTGGCGCTTAAGGATAAACTCGAGGAGCTTGGCGATCGGGATGGAGATTTGATCTTAGGGGTCTCTACCTCTCTGAGCAATGAGGCCATAGCACTTGCAAGACTCCGAAGAGAATCGGCCCGTGGCGGCACGGGTGGCAACTAGCCGTCTTCCTCCACCCAACTTTAAGCCCTCTGTGCTACCAGGAGGGCTTTTACTTCGTGGAGCTTTTGATTAAAACAAAGCGGATGGGGGTACCGACGAAGTCCCAGAGGTTGCGGAGCTGTTTGTCTAGGTATCGGAGATAGGTGAAATGGACATCCTCGGGATGGTTAGTTTTCAGTTGGATGACCGGCGGGTTAACTCCGACCTGACGGACGAAATATATCTTGGGGCTGGTGTGGCGCCCCTTGGGCGGCAGGTCGCGGACGGCTTTCAGAATAGTCCGGTTGAGATCCTTGCTGGGAATTTTTAGATTGCGGGCCTGCCAGACCTGCAAAATAAGGTCTTTGATCCTATCTACCCGCTGGCCGGTCAGGGCCGAGACATACAGGCGCGGGACCCAGGGGGCGAAGCGATATTTTTGCTCCAAATACTTCTCGAACTCGGCGGTGATGCTAGCGGTTTTTTCCACCAAGTCCCATTTATTGACTATTAAAATTGGGCTTTTGTAGTTATCCAATATCATCTGCATCACATGCATATCTTGGGCCAGCACACCTTCTTGGCCTTCCATCAGCAGCAGACAGATGTCGGCATTCTGGATAGAACGCAGAACGTAGAGAGCGGAGATCTTTTCGATACCGACTTCAACTTTACCCCGGCGGCGCAGGCCGGCGGTATCGATGAATTCGATACGCTTGTTGTCATATTCAATTATCTCGTTGACGGTGTCGCGGGTAGTGCCGGCCATAGAGCCGACTATGCTCCGGTTTTTGCCGACCAGTTTATTGAATAGCGTGGATTTGCCGACATTTGGCCGGCCCAAGACGGCTACGCGGATGAGTTCCTCGCCGGCTTTGACTTTGGGGGTTTTGGGCAACTTGATCTTTTTGAGTTGTTTAACCAGTTCATCCAACATATCTCCCACTCCCTTGCCGCTTAAGCCCGAGGTGGTAAAGTGATTGGCAAATCCGAGTCGGAGGAACTCGGAGACGTTGGCCTCGGCCGCTTTGCTGTCGGTTTTGTTGATTAGTAGAATGACCGGTTTGCCGAACTTGCGGATCAACCGGGCGGCGCGGTCATCCTCGGGATTGAGGCCGGACTTGGCGTCCACCATAAATAAGATAAAGTCGGCGGACTCCAACGCCGTCTCGGTCTGCAAGAGGACGCTTTTGGCTATCTCGGATTTTTCGTCCTGTTCGATGCCGGCGGTGTCGGCCACCGTGAAGGTTTTGCCGTTCCAGTCCACATCGCCGAACAGCACATCGCGGGTGGTGCCGGCTATGTCAGACAAAATCGCCCGGCGTTCGCCGATCAGGCGATTGAATAGGGTGGATTTACCCGTATTCGGGCGTCCGACGATGGCGACGAGGTGGAGCATAATAATCTAACCAATTTATCCAATCTACACCAATCTAATCAATCTATGGGAGAAAGAGAAAAATTTATCCAATTTATTCCAATCTGACCAATCTACCGGACGGAAGAACCGACCAGATACTTGCGTTTGATAGTGGCTAATACTTTGACCAGTTCATCCGCTTCGGTTGCTGTGCCCTGCGCCTCTGGATGCGCTCTAGACAGAAGATTGGCCCAGTATTCCGATTCTTTTGCTTCTTTTAGCGCGATACCCAGTTTATTGACAAAATCTCTCTTCGAAACCGACTCGCTTGCCTCCATCATATTCGCCGCCACAGATGTAGACGAACGCACCAGTTGGACAATTATTACTCGGTCAATATAATCCGGTTTGGTCTGCCTTAGCGCTGCCAAAGTATTCTCGGCAAAGCTCGTACACCTTACATAAATATCTCCTTCAAATTCCCCCATGCTCTAAATTGGTAAAATTGGTGAGATTGGTTACAGATTGGTGTAGATTGTCTTATAGGGGTTCTATCCAGCCGTAGGCCTTCAGGGCCCAATCGAGGGCCTGCTTGCCCTCGGCAAAGCGATCTGGGCTATCTAGAAGTACCACAATTACCTTCTGGCCGCTACCCCCAACGGCGGAAGCGACTAGCGATGCGCCGGCCTCGTCGGTGGTGCCGGTTTTAACCCCGATAACATTATCGTACTGGCCGATCAGCTTGTTGGTGTTATCCAGCGAGTGTTTGAACCGGCCGGACACATCTGTGACGATAATTTTTTTGGTGGCGACAATTTGGGCGAAGGTGGGGTTGTTAACTGCCACCCGCGTCAGTTCGGCGAGGTCCTTGGCGGTGGAGTAATGATCAGGCGCATCGAAGCCGATCGGATTGGCGAAATGGGTGTTCCAGAGACCCAGCGTCTGGGCCTTGGCGTTCATTAGTTTGGCAAATTTCTCTTCGCCACCGGCGATGTGATAAGCAAAAGTCAGCGCGGCGTCATTGGCCGAATGAATCAGCAGACCTTTGAGTAAGTTCATCGCGGTGAGCCGCTCGTTGGTATAAAGATACATTTTTGAGCCGTTGGTTTTGATGGCCTCGGCCGGAACGGCGATAACGGTCTCAAGCCTGTCGCCGTATTTGTCCAGCACTACCAGCGCGGTCATAATTTTGGTGATGGAAGCCATCGGTAGCTGATCGGTGTCGTTCTTGCTGAACAGCACCCGGTTGCTATCTTGGTCCAAGATCACGGCGGATTTGGCTTGCAGTTCCAGATCGGGCTGGGACGGATTGCGCACCGGGCCGATCAGCACATTTAGATTGCGAACGAACTGTTCGATAGAATATTCGCGATCGAAGATATTGAAAACGCCCAGCAGTTGGGACTGGACGGTATCCAACGCGCCGGCAAAGAACTGGGTAATCACCAGCAGAATGGAGAGCGCTTGCATGGGCTACTTCTTTTTTACTTCTAGGCCGAGCTCCTTCAGCGTGGCGGCGTCAGCGGGCTTAGGCGAATCCATCATCGGGTCGCGGGCCTTATCGGTCTTGGGGAAAGCGATGACCTCGCGGATGTTGGGCTCGTTCTGTAGGAGCATCACCAGTCGATCGATGCCCGGAGCGATGCCGCCATGCGGCGGAGCGCCGTATTTGAAAGCGGTCAGCATATGGCCAAATTTGGACTCGGCGGTGGTGGCATCAATGCCAAGGATGGTAAATATTTTTTGCTGGAGGGCGGGGTCGTGGATTCTTAATGAGCCACTGCCGACTTCGTAGCCATTGAGAACGAGATCGTATGAGGTGGAAATAACTTTTTCGGGCTCTTCGTCTAAAAGTTTGATCTGGTCGGGCTTGGGCGCGGTGAAGGGGTGATGTTCTGAAGTGAGTTTGCCTTTTTCATTAATGAACAACGGGAAATCGGTGATGAAGCAAAATGCCAGCTCATCTTTGTCGGTCTTGTCCTGGCGCAGGTCGGGTTTGTCGGATTTATGTTTGGCTTGGGCTTCGGCGTAGGTCAGGCGCGGGAAGGGTTTAACGAATTTTTTATCCGGATAAAGCGTTTCAACTAAACTGGTCATCAGGTCCTCTGTTAGCTGCAAAATATCTTCTTCGGTGACGAACGACATCTCCAAGTCGAGTTGAGTGAACTCCGGCTGACGATCCCCGCGGGAATCTTCATCGCGCATACAGCGGGCGATCTGGTAGTAGCGCTCGAAGCCGGCCACCATCAGCAGTTGTTTGTACTGTTGCGGACTCTGCGGCAGCGCGTAGAAACTGCCCGGATACTTGCGGCTGGGCACGACATAGTCCCGCGCGCCTTCGGGTGTGGGGGCGGTTAAAATCGGGGTTTCTATCTCCACAAATTTGCGTTCGTTTAAAAAGTTGCGAATAAAATTCACGACTTGGTGCCGCATCAAGAGATTTCTGTGGATGCGTTCGTGGCGGAGGTCGAGATAGCGGTATTTGAGACGGAGCTCTTCCTCGGTAGCTTTGTCTTGGTCAATTTCAAACGGCGGGGTATCGGCCACGGTCAGAACTTCAAGATCAGTGGCCTGAACCTCAACTTTACCGGTAGGAATTTTTTCATTGATGGCCTTGAGGCCTCGCTCAACTATTTTGCCGGCGATACGGACTACGGATTCGATTTTCAGGCCCTCGGCGGCCTCGCGGTGGGGATTTTGGGTGTCAAAGACCACCTGGACCAGCCCAAAACCGTCCCGCAGGTCCACAAACACGATCTGGCCCATATTCCGCTTGGCGTGGACCCAGCCGTATAAG
>CAYOXG010000037.1:0-4487 GCA_964407885.1 uncultured Candidatus Saccharibacteria bacterium
GTAACCAAAGCCGTGGCCCCGTTCGCTCGGCCTATTCATTGGCTAAATTGTCGGGTGCTCTTAGGCGGTATAGACCGCCTCCGTCCACTGACAATTTAGCTCAACTCAAGACGACCTCGCTCCAAAGGGCCGATGGAGAATAAATTCTCTGGTGTCAGGCACACTGAGTACTTAGCACTAGGCGCCGGTCTTACTTTACTTTTACCCCCTTTTTTGGCACACTGGGGGCGACATTTTTGGGATTAAAAAACTTGGTTTAATGGTTCCAACGTGGGATTTAGTACTGCTGGTGTTCGGGGGCGCGTCGGTCGTCTATGGTTTGATGTTGCGCGAGCGGGTGGTAGTGACCCTACTTGGCGCCTATGCGGCGATGATCGTAGCTGATCGGTGGGGCGAGGCCATCTACCAGATGGTGACCCATCAGAGCGGCGCGGTATTAAACGAACAGTTCGTGCAAGGCAACATCTCGGTCTTTACCGTGCAGGTGATCCTGTTCGCGGCGGTGCTACTGATCGTGGCCTTGAAGGGCGGCATTCTTATTCATCCCGAATCGCTGGGGAGCGGATTTATGTCGTATGGGGTGCTGGCAATGTATGGGCTATTATCGGCCACTCTGATCGCTTCGGCGGTGTTGAGTTTTCTGCCAGCCGATCAACTGCAGGCGGTCTATGATAATTCCAAGTCGGCCAGGTATCTGGTGGACTACCAAACTTGGTTGCTGATAGCCCCATTAGTTGTCATGTTGATTTCGGGATGGGGGTACAATGGGGATTAGGTAAAGTAGCAGTTAGCGGTGAGCGGTGAGCGGTTAACGGCTAGCGGACTTTCCGCCGACCGCTAAATGCTGGATACTTCTTAGATATGCAGATAAAATTTTTGGGGTTAAACGGCGGGGGAGTGCCCTGGCTCCAGTGGAGCCGATTTAAGCGGCGTGAGGATAGTTTGTTCGTGTTCGTCTGGGCGGCAGTGCTCCTACACATTATTTTTTGGGTGCTGTGGTATTTCTTTATCGCGCCCTATCCCATCGCTCTGACCATCCCTCTGGCGGCCAACCTAGGCAGGTTTAATTTCTTGTACGATTATTTCTGGCCGCTCACGAACGCATTGATCTTGGTCTTGAATACGGTGCTGGCTTTTCGCATCTATCGCAAAGACATTTTTGCCAGTTGGCTTTTGATCGGGGCCAACATCTTTTTGCAGATAGTGGTGCTGGCTATTACGCTCTTCCTGATATCCTTTAGCCGTCCCGCGTAATGTTAAGTCCCGCCGCCCGCCGATTTTGGGAGATGCTGCCGGGAATGCTGACTTGGACTATCTTGGCGGCGCCGTTCGGGCTATCCTTCATCTGGCCGGCCGGGGTAGCGTATTTCATCATCATCTTTGATACCTATTGGCTGACCAAGGCACTGGTGATGGGCGGGCATCTGATCTTCGGTTATCTGCATATGCAGAGAGCTATGCGGATCGATTGGTTGGAGCGGTTAACCCAGACCGAAGATCTGGAGGCCTTGAGTGATGATCTATTGCGCCAGTTCCATTTGGCGCGGGGGTTTGAGGCCCGGCGGGTAAAAGAGGAGTGGGAGCAGGTGGAAGTGATGCGGCGATCGCCAGAGGCGCAGAAGGATTGGCGAGAGGTCAGACACGCTATTATCTACGCCATCTACAAGGAGAGTTTTGAGGTGGTCGAGGCGAGTGTGCGGGCGTGCTTTGAAAGCAACTATCCTAAAAATAAACTCATACTCGTGCTGGCGCTGGAGGAGCGAGCCGGCGCGGGAGCAGTGGCGGTGGCGGAACGGATTCGGGAGGTCTTCGCCGGTGTCTTTGCGGATGTCTTGGTGACGATCCATCCCGACGGTATCGAGGGCGAGCTGAAAGCTAAGGGCGCCAATGTCTATCACGCCGGGCAGGAGTTAAGGCGCTATGTCGATGCTAAGGGTTGGCGGTACGATGATGTGATGGTATCCTGTTTTGATGCCGACACTCTGCCCAGCCGGCAGTATTTTGCCAATGTCACCTACAACTATATTTTGCATCCCGAGCGGACATTTAGGAGCTATCAGCCCATCCCGCTGTTTAATAACAACATCTGGGATGTGCCAATGATCAACCGGTTGGTCGCGTTCGGGTCATCGTATTGGCAGATGATCGAATCGACTCGGCCGCATCGCTTGGTCAACTTTTCGTCCCAAGCCATGAGCTTGAAGACCTTGGTAGATATTGATTTCTGGGACCGGAGTGTGGTCTCCGAGGACTCCAGACAGTTTTATCGGGCGTTCTACCAGTATCGCGGTAATCATCGGGCGATTCCCATCTTTACGCCGGTCTCCATGGACGCGGTGCTGGGGCGGACCTACTTGGATACGTTAAAGGCCCAATACATTCAGAAACGCCGGTGGGCGTGGGGGATAGAGAACTTTCCGTACGCGGTGGAGAAGTTCTTTACTATGCGCGGGTTGATGAGTTGGCAGGATCGAATCATCCATCCCTTCCGAATGTTGGAGGGGCATGTGTCGTGGGGGACCTCGTCTTTGTTGATAGCGCTGGGCGGGTGGTTGCCGATCTTACTGAATATGGAGTTCCGCAGTTCGGTTCTGGCTTACCATCTGCCGGTGTTGGCGCGGAACTTACTTAGTTTAACTTGGCTGGGAATCGTTATCTCGACCATTGTTGCGTTCCAGCTCCTGCCGCCGCGGCCGGCTAAGTACGGCAAAATGAAGACGGCGGAGATGCTTTTAATGTGGGTGCTGGTGCCGATCTCCGGAATTTTCTTTGGTTCCATCCCGGCCATTGATGCGGAGACCCGGTTGATGTTGGGCAGATATCTGGGCTTTCATGTCACCGCCAAAGAACGCAAGACGATCTTTATGCCGTCGGCAGTGGACAAGACCGTGGTGTCAAAAACTGGGCTTCCAGTTTGACTTTTCTGCTGGTCTAAGATACAACTAGGGCGCTTTTGCGAACCTTAAAAAATACTCTCTGGGAGGTGGTTTGAAGTGGTGGAAGAAGTAAAATGGTGGGAGGGGTTTTACAAAAAACCCTTGCTGTGGGCGCTGGCTTGGATACCCATTCTTGCGATGTGGCTATCAGTGGTGATCTGGCGGCCCATAGTAACTGTGATGGGAGGTCCGTCTTACACCTGGAGCGAAGCTCAGGAGCTGTTGTCTGGTAGCGGTCACTCAATGGGTCTGGCCGGGGTGGGGATGCATCTCTGCCCTTTTGGATTTGAGTTCTCGACCCAAGCGGGTTGGATGGGTAGTGTAATAATCATCATTAAGGGAAGTATACTTCCCGGACTGGTTTTGTTGCTACTCGGGCTGGCGGTCGTGGGGATGATCACTAAGGACAGCGACGATACCGTTTATGTGATTGGTCCGTTTTGGGTCTACTCTCTACTAGCGATCGTATGGATGTCGATGATAATATCCAGTAATGCTCAAGCCCCGGCGCATTTTACTGGTGCTGGTAGTTTGGTCTGGCAGTCGCTCGTCTACTCGGTCATCCTGGGCGTGGTCGCTAAGGTACTTCTGAAGTTAGCGACTAACTATAACTTGATCGAGATGGATGGGGCATGGACGGAAAGCGGCGGAGATATATTCAATACGCCGCCAGGCGAAGCCAGCCAGCATGCCGCTATACATGCTGCTATATTGGGCGTATCGCGCGTCAAGCTAGCCAGTGGAGGGGTGATCATTTCGGCGGACGGCACGTCTGTGCCAGAGCCAGAGCCAGAGCGACCCTCGCTATTTCACGAGGAAGATATACTTCCGGTGATGACGGCGGAGGAGAAGATCCATAGAGATGTCCAGAAGGCCAATATTCCAATGTGGCCACCTCTAATGTATGTCTGCCCCATCTGCAGGCATCCGTTGAAGCAGTTCCGGCGACCAACTGGCGGTAAACCGTGGGTCTGCCCCAATCCCGGCTGTCGTCAGAATTTGGCGGCCTACAGCGAGTCGACTAAAGACAGCTGCAGTAGCTGCCAGCGTCCGCTGTTGAATACACCCATTGCGCGTTTCTGCCACTATTGCGGCTGGCAGATCGGTCTGGAAGTACCAGTCCTACCCAATGGCGGGGTGGGACTATGAATAGTCATCAAGCCGTTCTGCTGCATAAGCAGAACGGCTTTTTCTATGGGGTTGACACCCACCTCCGATGCGGGTATCCTAGTTCTGGCATACAAGTAATCTTTTAAAAGGAGTTTAAACAAAGGGTTTGCGCCTCGAACGGTCGGGGTTGCCGGCTCGCCGGTTCCTGATGTCAGGAGCTGCGTTTTGTTTATTCTCCCAAGATCACTTCAAGCGCACTTTTCCAACCAGGGAGCACTCAGTGAGCTTTAGTTTTGTTTTCATCTTGTGCCGCAAGGTGCAAGTATCACCGTTTTGAGATCTATCAGCTTTATAGCCGGTAGCCTCTCAAAACTTTTTTGAGAGTTTGATCCTGGCTCAGGATTAACGCTGGCGGCATGCCTAACACATGCAAGTCGAATG
>CAYOXG010000038.1:0-4177 GCA_964407885.1 uncultured Candidatus Saccharibacteria bacterium
CTGGTCATGTCACTCTGCGGTTAACCAACGGCGCATGGTACGCCACTAACGCTCACGACGACTACCCCCTAAACTCTAATGTCACGCCGTTTGTGAACAGTTCAGTCACGCGCGGCGGTTTGTTTCTGCCCGCGCTGGTCGAGGTCACTAACCAGCTGGAACTGGCGGGGGGCTTGTACAACCAAGATGCCTTGCAGGCCAACCATCTGGCAGTTACCCGCTGGCATCAAAAATTTAATGGCAACACTTGGACAGTAGTCAGCGCGGACGGTCTGGCTGGCGACAGCGACCCGCTCGAGGGACTAGGGGAGGACAATGTTCGCTACGGCAGTTTTGGGGCCAGTAGCGGTGAACGAGCCATCGTGGCAGGCGGATTTGATGCGGCTCCCTCCATCGGCGACTTCTTTTATCCCACTTATCGGCAACCGTCTGGCACGCCCCATACCCGCGTTTTTGGGTACAAGATAGAAACTAATGCCCTGCAGCGAGCCGCTCAATGGATGTGGCCGTTCTTACAATCGGCGCCTCTGACTCAAAGATTTACGCCGATGGATCACATTGGTATCATTCACGCCTCGTCTGCGGAGGTGAAAAT
This sequence comes from uncultured Candidatus Saccharibacteria bacterium, assembly GCA_964407885.1. Lineage (GTDB taxonomy): Bacteria > Patescibacteriota > Kazan-3B-28 > Kazan-3B-28 > Kazan-3B-28 > Kazan-3B-28. The sequence goes on from CAYOXG010000038.1 coordinate 596, forward strand.
TAACCGCTATGGCGCCAGCGGTGACCTGATCGGCACTGTCCTAGCGATGTATGTGACTGGCGGTTCTCATGTGACTGACGGTCTGCCCGACAGTGTCAACACGGTCGAATATATTGGGCCCTTGTATCGTGGTCTGTTCGGTGAACCGGGCAGCGCTGTGCTGACCGCCAAGTTTGGCCGCGGCGCTTCCGCGTATGCCGATAATCAGGACCGGGTGGAGCTTACCGCGCAGATCTTTGATGTGGAAGGTAACCCCCTGCCAGGAGCCCAAGCCGTCATCGCCGAAACCTCCAAAACAGAGGGCGGCTACCGCTCGGATACGTTCGAGGCGGCCAGCGGCTATCCGATCATTAAAACCGTTACCCCGCCTGCCGGACAGTGGGTAGTGATCCAGGCAGACAGTAACGGCATTGTCAAAGTGTGGCTGAAGTCCAGCGAGGCCGGTATGGCCGGTATCTTTGCCGCCGTGGAAAAAGATCAAGCATGGAACCAGCTCGACAGTATTAATATTCTATTTATCCCCGTCTTAACTGCCGTTACACCGGCCACCGGCGTGCAGGGGACGAACGATCTTCAGTTGACTATCACCAACGCCGGTCTGGACTTCGTCCCCAGCGCCGCGACGGTACGCGTCTATCAACTCAAGGGCAGTATCACAGATCAGACGCCGGCTGTAGTGACGCTGTTGGCCGATGGCGCTACCAAACAAGCGATCGGAGCCACTCTGCGGGACAATTATGGCCGTCCGCTTGCTCACACGAGTGTCACCTTCAGTGCGATGCGCAATATCATACCGGGCAGTCCTACCAACGGCAGTTTGCGGGATACGAGTGTGATGACTGATGCCAACGGGGTGGCCCGGACGGAGTACACCGCTGGCACCACTGGCGGTGTGACCTATATTCAGATCGGTTCATTTGTTCCCAGCATAGAACCGGCCAAGATAGTCGTCGTGGAAAATGACCCGCGGCTGAAGTTTTACAACTTGCAACTGACTTCCGATATGGATAGCGCAGAACTGGGCAGCCCCGCGCGGCCGGCACTCACCGCTACGGTGGCGTGGAGCGATGGTACCCCGATAGCCGATCAACTGGTCAATTTCATTTCTGACGACACCAGTATATTGACCCCCTCTTTTAGTCGGACCGGCTCGACGGGCAAGGTATTGACCCAAATGGCTCCCAGCCCACCCGCCGGTTTGGCTGGCATTGTGGCGTATACTATTATCCCACTGGGCGGGGCCAACCGTTTTCTGGGAGATAGCGTCGCTATCGAAAAAATTGCCAGCGGCAGTGACGATATCGTCTGGAACCAAGATGCCCAGTTAGGCAGTAACCGCCATACTCTGATCACTTCCATCGATATCGGCGCGGCCGCCTCGACCGGTCTGTGGCGAGTAGCCGTACAGCAGAGTGGCTGGAATATGACCTGGCTGGTGGCACCCAGTTACGCCACTGCATATTTTGAAGTCCTGCCAAGCGGGGTACCAAACTTGCCGCGGATAGAATCCATCAGCCCCACGGCTGGCGCGCGCGGGAACGCCGTTAATATCACCATCGTAGGCGCCGACACCAGCTTCGCGCCGAACTACTCTACTGTCATATTCACACCCAACTCCGCCAACAGCGATATCGGCGACGTTGAGGGGGTCAAAGTTTCTAATGTGACGGTCAACCAGACGACCCAGCGGATTACTGCTACTCTGGCCGTCACCGCCAACGCTACCCCGGGTTGGTGGGATGTCAAGGTGCACACCCAAGTTGGCGATCAGAGCGAGGTGGCTGAACTTATTGGTGACAAGGACTTTCTGGTGACGGTGTCGCACAGCCGAGGTGAATTCATCGGGTTGCGCGCCGCTCCCGGCTCGCTGGTCCCTGATGGCCTGCAGACCTCGCTCATAACTGCCGTAGTGGGTAAATTGGACAATACTACCGGAGAGCTGACTCGCTATCCTTCCAAGACGGTGACATTTTCCAAGAACACCGGCGATAACGGCACGCTCAATCCCGTGACCAGAGTAACCGACAACAACGGCCGAGCCGCTTCCACTTATCGGGTGGACACTAGCGCTGGGCAGGTGACGATTACCGCCGCTACCACCGACTCCGACGGTGCCCCTCTCTTGGCTTCCGTGGTTATTCTGAAAACCGTAGCCAGCCACGATTTGATATTCAGTGTTATGGCTGACCCCTCGACCATTGACTTGGGTGGCAACCAGCTTTTTTCGATAGTCACCGTTACGCTCACTAACGCCGACGGTTCGCCGCGCGCCGGCCAGCAGGTGACGCTGGTCCTGACTGGCGGTGGCAACTTCGCCGGCAATCTGAACGAACTGACCATTGGCGCCAGTGGCACCGCCACGACCACTTATCTAGCCGACGATACGGAGGGAACGGTGCGGATCGATGCCCGCGCGGTTGTGCCCAACATCGGCCCCATTACCACCGAGGGTACTGATGACGGAGCGACTATTACCAAGACCCGCGCTAGTGGCCCGCGTATTACATTGGTCATCACAGCCCCCGTCGGAGGCAGTCGCTACGACTATCTAACGGCGGACAAGGTTTACGTCATGGTGGTCGGCGCCAATGAGCCCACGCCTCTCATTAGTGGCTTGTATAAAATCGACTCTGGTAACCGCGTCATTGGTCTGCCACAGATCACGGTCTCGTCCGGTAGGGTCTACGATGTCTGGGTCAAAGCCGCCCAGCACTTGGCGGTAGCCAGTTCGTTCGTGGGTGGAACTGCTAGCCCGGTGAGTTTGACTTTGCCGGTAGCCCGGATCGGCGACATCAATACCGGCGAGCGCAGTAACTTCATCGATGCCAACGATTTTTCGGTCTTTCAGAGCCAGTACTATAAGACCAACCTGCCGTTGCCGGTCTTTGGCGACTTCAACGGCGACGGACAGGTCGATGCCAACGACTTCTCCTTCTTCCTGCCCAACTACTTCCAAGCCGGCGCGGTCCGACCTAGGTAACTAAGGTCACAATATGCCAAAACCAAAACAAAAAATAATTCTTTGGCTACTGGCCCTCTCGCTCTTGGCGAGCGCTTTGCCGTTGCCAGCGCTGGCCCAAGACAATACAGCGCCGACCCCACCAGCGGACGCCAGTGTGGACATAGAACAGCCCACACCGCTACCGAATATCTATGACAATGTGGTGATGCGTCTGACTGGCAACGGGACAGAGAAGTCCGGCAGTGGCCAATTCACGGTTGCCCCGGTGGATAATGGGCAGAACTATGATCTGCAGTACGGAGGAGCGGTTATCCCCCGGCATGACCACACTATGACACTGCTTAACACCGGCCAAGTGTTAGTGGCGGGAGGCAGTAACGGTAGTTTTGTGCTGAAAAGCGCCGCCCTTTATAACCCCATCACGGGCAATTTTACCGACATCCAGAGCGATATGTTACAGGCGCGAGCCGGTCATACTGCCACCTTACTGCCCAATGGAGACGTGCTGTTGTTGGGGGGCTATACCAACGGAGATAAGTTAGATCTGCATTTCTGGGGACGAATTTTTCAGAGCATCAAACGGGCGCTCTATGGCCCCGCTGTATTTCCAGCTGTGGATA
>CAYOXG010000039.1:0-4157 GCA_964407885.1 uncultured Candidatus Saccharibacteria bacterium
CGGATGACTTCCGGCTGGTCGTCAGCAACTTCCCGCCGGACTTTGACTGGCTCGTTGGTCGTTCGGACAACTCGCTGGAAGGGTATCTCTTCCCCGACACCTACAATTTGAATAGAGGCACGCCCGCCCGCGAGCTAGTTCTGACGATGTTGGATAATTTCAGGAGCCGCATCGCCACGGTAGACGCTCAAGTCGAGTCGTCCAAATACACTCTGCATCAGATCCTAACGTTGGCCTCATTGGTGGAGAAAGAAGCCCGGACGGACGAGGACAGGAAACTGATCGCCGGGGTACTCATCAATCGTTTAAATAAGGGCATGCGCTTGGATGTCGACGCCACCGTCCGCTACATTACGGGTAATTGGACCGACCCGATTACGAACGCCGACTTAAATATCAACTCGCCCTACAACACGCGCAAAGTTACTGGCCTCCCACCCGGCCCCATCTGCAACCCCGGCCTCGCTGCCATCAAGGCCGTCTTGTCCCCTACTTCTAGTGGCTACCTCTACTACCTTCACGGCCCGGATGGCAACACCTACTACGCCAAAACCTTAGGTCAACACAACGCCAACAAAGCCGAGTACTTGTAAGTGGTCAGGCCGCATCAATTCGTCGCCGCTTTCGCCGGGAGTTTCCTCTTCGGGGTACTGATCGCTTCCCGGTTCGGTCTGGCTTGGCCGGCCATCCTCGCCGGGCTGGCTTTATTCTTAAGTTTGCTCCTGATACCTACCCGTCTACCGGTAAAACTTTTGGCTGTGACTATGTTGGGGTTATTGCTGGGCTGGTGGCGATACGGTGCAGCTATCACTTTGCCATCGGGCTTGATCACCCGCTGGATCGGGCAGACCCCGGCACTGGTCGGCGTAGTGGCCAACGATCCAGTGATGTCAGGCACCCGTCAAAAATTTTATCTCCGAGTCGCAACCGCAGACGGCCAACCGGCTAGTGGCAAGATCCTGCTGACTGCGTGGCAGCTCCCCCGCTGGGAGTTTGGCGATAAACTGCAAGCCGAGGTCAAACTGACACTGCCAGAGATCAGTGAGGAGTTCGACTATTCCGCTTACTTAGCCAAAGAGGGCGTCTACGCTCTGGGGCAGACGGTGAGCGAAGTTCAATTGGTGGATAAACCACGGTGGAGTTGGCAGCGCGGGCTATTTCGCTTCAAGCATTGGCTGGCTCACCAGACACAGGTGCTGGTTCCGGGCCCCTATGGGATGTTGATGAATGGGCTATTGTTGGGGATGCGCGCTTCACTCTCGGATGAACTACAGACCCAGCTAAGAAACTCCGGCACTACTCATATCGTGGCGCTGTCGGGGATGAACATCACCATCGTTGCCGGGTTCTTCTTTTGGTTAATGCGTCGGCTCCGCCGGCGATGGGCGCTCATTTTGGCCGGCATCGGGATCCTGTTATTTGTGGTCATGACCGGAGCCAGCGCTTCCATCGTCCGCGCCGCCATTATGGGTTGGGTGATGTTGCTGGCCGCGCTCTGGGGCCGGCGGCGGGACCTGACTAACGCCCTCCTGTTGGCGGCGGTCTTGATGGTCGCGCTCAATCCGCTTATTCTGCAGTACGACGCGGGGTTCCAGTTGTCTCTGGCGGCAACGGCCGGTATCGTCTATCTCTCCCCCGGTTTGTTAGAACGATTCCGGCGCTGGCCGAGTGTTGTGTCTGCGGCCGCTGCGACCACCATCAGCGCTACCGTTGCCACTCTGCCGTTGGTGATATTCCACTTCGGCGGTTTTTCGGTTGTCACCTTGCTAGCCAATCTCATCGTGGTCCCGCTTGTCCCTCTCGTGATGTTAATCGGATTTATTACGATGTTGGTGGCGATCGTTGCGCCGACTTGGCAGTGGTTGGGGTTGCCCGCGGTCTGGGCGGCCGGGAGTTTGCTCACCATCATCAAATTTTTCGGTGGGCTGCCTTGGGCGTTCGTGCCTATTACTGCGCTCTCGGTGAGCTGGCCGATCCTGTACTATTTAGGATTAATTAGCATTTATTTCTTCCCTCGTGCTCGCGCGACTCAAAAAATATAAATGGCGGCTGGCGGTAGCTCTGCTTCTGGCCGTCAACTTCGGGTTGGTGTCTTTCGCCCTCCAACGCCCCGACGGTCTGGCGCATATTTATTTTTTGGATGTCGGCCAAGGCGACGCCATCTTAATTACTACCCCCAACGATCAACACATTTTAATTGACGGTGGTCCCACCGGGGCGGTGGTCAGCAAGTTAGATGGTATCCTGCCAGTTTGGGATCGGGACATTGACTATATGTTGCTGACTCATCCCCACGCCGATCACGCCACCGGCCTGTTGGCGGTTTTGCAGCGCTACTCGGTCAAACATTTTTTGTACAACGGTGTGGACTATGACACCGAGATCTACACAACTCTTTTAGAGGAAGTGAACCGTCAGCGGATCCCTGTGGAGATCGCCGAGGTCAGTGATGATCTTAAATTTGGCGAGACCAGTTTGGATATTATCGCCCCAGCCGTTGAACGGCCGAAGCGGGCTGACCCCAACGAGACCTCGGTCGTGGCTGTCTTCCGATACAAAAACTTTCGGGCCATCTTCACCGGAGACGCCAGCATTAACAATGAACGGGAGCTATTGGCGGCGGGGCTGGTCCCGGATGTTGACGTGCTGAAGGTCGGGCATCAGGGCAGCCACACCTCGTCCAGTATAGAGTTTCTGCAGGCCGCCCGCCCGGAGGTCGGCGTCATCGAGGTCGGTCCCAACACCTATGGCCATCCGCATCGGGATATCCTTCAGCGTCTGACTGCTCTTGGAGTGGCCATCTACCGTACCGACCAGAATGGCACTATCGAAGTCGCCACCGATGGAGCCAAATACCGGGTGCTATGATAAAGGAGTGGATCGCAAAAACTTCATCCGCCAACAGGAGGACTTCACCTGCGAGCACTGTGGCTTTGCCGTCAAAGGCACCGGTTATACCAACCACTGCTCCCAGTGTCTATATAGTAAGCATGTGGATAACCTCCCCGGCGACCGGGCCAATGCCTGCCATGGGCTGATGCAGCCGATCGCCGTGGAAACCCACGGGGACGAGTACGACATTGTTCACCGCTGTCTGCGCTGCGGGATGGAAAAGCGCAACCAAGTCGAACCCGAAGACAGCCGCGAAGCCCTAGCCGCCATTTTAGCTAATTTATGAATTTTATTATTATCCCTTGGTGGCAACTGATTTTTAGCGGACTGACCGCCGCCGGGCTGGTACTGGTGGTAACCCCATGGGTTTTGCGGCTGACGGCTAAGTGGCGACTGTTCGACACTCCCGGCGGTCGGCATATCCATGCTCGTCCCATCCCCCGCTTGGGCGGTCTGGCTATCTTTGTCGGCGTAGTTGGCGCCCTGCTGTTGTGGTTCGGGTTCGATCCTCGACTCTACGGTGTGCTGTTGGGTGGGGCGGCCTTTTTCGCTCTGGGCCTATCAGATGACATCTACTCGCTCACCCCGCCGGTTAAACTCTTTGGCCAGCTTACGGCCGCTTCCATTCCAATTCTGTTTGGCATCACCATCACTAACCTAACCAATCCGTTCGGTGGCACGCTCCTGCTCGCTCCCGGCTGGGATATCGTCCTGACCCTGATCTGGATCCTGCTCATCGTCAACACGGTCAACTTTTTGGACGGGTTGGATGGGCTGGCGGCCGGGGTCAGCGCCATCGCTGCCATCGTTCTGATGGGTTTAAGTTTATTCGCCATCGTCAATCAGCCGGACACGGCGATGTGGGCGGCGATGGTAGCCGGCGGCGCAGCTGGATTCTTGGTCTACAACTGGCACCCGGCCAAGATCTTTATGGGTGATGCCGGCAGTCATTTTTTGGGATTTATGCTGGCCAGTTTAGCCATTATCAGCGGGGGCAAAGTGGCTACTGCCGCCTTAGTGTTGGGTCTGCCTATCGTGGATCTGGCATGGTCGCTCCTGCGGCGAGTTCGACAGGGCCAGGCGCCATGGTCGGCTGACCGAGGACATCTCCACCACCGCTTATTCGATCTCGGCTTGAGCCAGCGAGCGGTAGTCGGGTTTCTGTACCTGCTGACACTGGGGCTGGGATTGGTGGCTCTGCTGTCAGGAACTTGGGCCAAGTTGGCCGCGCTCATTGGGGCGGCGCTGGTATTGGCCGGGATTCT
>CAYOXG010000040.1:0-4090 GCA_964407885.1 uncultured Candidatus Saccharibacteria bacterium
CTATTGACATATACCACAAAATATGATATAATGGAATGATAGCCGAAGTGAAACCAAGGAGGACATAAACTCAACTTATTAGCCAAGAAAAATCAAAAATAAAATGTTCCATCAGTACCGGCTTGCTCCGGAGCCACTCCAAGTAGCCAGACATCGGCAGGGGGTGCGGAATATCCGATGGCAGTTGCGCCACCAGGCGGCGATGCATCGTCAGATGCTAGTTTTAGGGATCGCCTTATTCGCAACTGGCACGATGCTAATGGGTATCCCCCAGTTCACTCACGCCGATCCTACCACCGATACGAATATGGCCATCAATGTTACCTCCGGCGCTTTGAGTTTGGACAACGCGCCTACCCAGCTGAACTTCACCGCCAGCTCCCCCGGTATCACCACTAACGCTAACATTACTACCGACGGGGTGATCAGCAACGACACCCGCGGCTCTCAAGCCGGTTGGGATGTTACTGGGTATATCCTCAATAATTTCTACCGCGCGTCTGTTCCCAGCACCCAGATGAATATCATCACTCGTCTGCGCTGGTTCGCCAACTCTGCCACCATCGCCAATATCACCGGCGCAGACGGCGAGGCGGTCCAGGGGGCCAATGCCAACTTCAACTATGTCAACGAATCGGGCAACTCCCTGACCCTGATGAGCGACTCGGGTACCGGCCAAAACGGAGCCGGCGCGTTTAACCTGACAAACCTTCAATTCAACTATGATATTCCTCCGGGTGCCACACCGGCCAGCGATTACAAGACCACATTGCGTTTGACCATCGCCTAACTCTGGCGCCTACTCGGCTCCGGGTGGAGTTGGAGGTCGCTTTTGCGTACAATAAACGGTGTGGGGAACGATTTTTCATCTAGAACCAAAAAGGTATGTGTTGCCGGATTGGCTGGCCTGTTGTTGAGCTTGGGTTGGCTGGGCGGCATAGCTCCTGCTGGCGCCGCCTCGACCGGCAGTATCGGTGTCGTCCCGGCCTTTCCCGACCCCGCTATCCAACTATCCAAAAGTTGGTTTTTATATGAAGTTGACCCGGGGACGGTCATCAAAGACACGGCTAAGATAGTCAACCTTGGCGAGAAGGAAGTGCATATTCAGCTCGAAGCGTTGGATGCATTTATGACGCCGGATGGGTCTTTCGCGTTGGCTGGCGCAACCAATGAAAATCAAGATATTGGCACTTGGGTGGAGCTCGAGACAGGAGAACTGACCATCCCGGCCGGGCAGGCCAAATTGGTCAAATTTACTCTTACCGTGCCCCAAGACGCCGAGGTGGGCGACCACATCGGCGGACTGGCTGTGCAAAAATTGACCGACACCCCGGACATCACCTTAAAAAGCGGCGGTACCCAGCTGGGTATTGTGACGCGGGCCGGTGCGCGCATCTATCTAACTGTTAAAGGCGACATCCAGCGCGGTTTGCGTTTGGTTGGCCGGTCGCTTATTAGTCGGAATGACAAGATTATCCTCCGCTTGCGTTGGGATAATCGTGGCAATGTCCGAGCGACTCCAGAACTGGTCGAGGGACGCATCTGGGGTATCTTTGGTCTGTACGACCGCGTGGAGCATATCGATCTGGGAGAGATATTCCCGGCCGCTGTTCGGGCCGTTTTTGGCCCGTCTGACTATCCAGGATACCTTCGTGGGTCTCAACCCCGCCAGCCCTCTCCCGTCCACCGGCCCGATGACGATCTGGCTATTCGTGTTCTTCATCCCCTACCTTCAACTACTGGTCGTGTTGGCTGTTCTCTTCCTGCTCTGGTGCGCTTGGCAGTTCCGCCGCTGGCAGTATCTGTTCAAGTTAGCCAAGTTGCCAGTCGTGGCCTACCGTGTAAAAAAACACGACCATCTCGTCGGCGTGGCCGAACGATACGGTTTGAACTGGAAGCTGTTGGCCCGGCTGAACGACCTAAAGCCGCCGTATAGTTTACATAATATAGCCGAGCTCTATCTCCCGGACGCTAGGGGCCAACGCCGGCCAGCCGAGGTCCCGAACTTTTTCCGATATCTCGTTGGTCCCCTGACTAATTTCATCAATCGCAGAAAGTCGCACTATACTATTGTTATAGAACGAGGCGATACCGCCAAGACGATCGCAAAGTTCACCAATATGCCCTGGTCTGAAATTCTGAACTATAATCATCTCAAACCCTCCACCCGTCCGAAGGTTGGAATAGAGTTAAAGGTCCCCCGCCGGCGAAAACGGTTGCGCTGATCGTTCGCCTAGCCCCATTTATTCATGCGTAAACCGATCATCACTAATCTGCGCATCAAAAGATTCTGGCCTTTGGTTTGGGCACTGGTTTTGGTGATCTGGACGATTAACCCATCGCTGACAGGCAGGTCGTTTATTCGGCGAGCTCCCACTGCTCCGCCCGCCCAAGCCCAATCCGCCGACCAGACCACTTTCTATTTTAAAAATGACACGGCTACGACTACCAGCTACTACGACCTGACTGGCCCCAACAACGAGGAAAGTAGCGACACCGACGGCAACGCCTCCGATCCGGCCGGCAAGACCACGGCTATCGCTATGCACCCTGCCTTTGGAGCCCTCATCCCCACAGTCACCTCCGACAGCCAGAATCTCACCACCGTCCGCGCCAATATGAACTTGTGGTATCGTACCTTCCTTGTGCCGCTGGCAAATAATGTAACATTCACTAGTTCGACCACCTTTGCAGTAGGGGTGTCTGCCGATGAGAGTCATGGCCTCGCCAACGCCTATATGCGGGCGTTCGTCTATATCTATGATGGCGACGAGAGCCCGTCTGCCAACGTCAAGACGCTGGCTGGCCCCAGTCAGGACGGCTCTGAGATCGGAACCGGTGACGATGGTCTGGTTTTGGACTCGACCGAGATGGGAAACGGCGTGGGAGCTTCCTACACCACCGACACGGATGACTATCTGGCGGTGGAGCTCTGGGTTAACATTACTACCACCGGTACGGCTCGAAATGTCACTCTGCGCTGGGGCGGGAACGTCGTGGTGGCCAACGGCACCGGCAACACTAACCCAGCCAGCTACATTACTGTTAACGGCACTACGCTCGATACCTTTGACCCGCTGTTTTTTCGGGAGACCAACGCCGACCACAACCCCACCAATGAAACCACCAGAGAGTCGGCTCCAGAGGGGGGTACGCTGGACAGCCGCCGGATGATGACGGTCGCCGGCAGTAGCGCCGAGACCAACGCCGAGACCGCCAGCGGCGGTACTGGGGAGTATCTGTTTAATTCCTTTACCTCTCCCCCTTTGGCGGCCCAGACCATTCCCGCCAACAGCAACTTTATCATCAAGATGGCTGGCAATGAAGATAATGCTAGCGCTAACGCCCAGTTTCGATATAGCATCTACACTTGGGATTCAGACGACACGATCGGGGACTCCATCGTGGCGTTTGCCGATAGCGGCGTTGAGTGGAATGCGGCTGACACTACCGACAACCAAGTCGAGATAGTCGTCAACAACGGCAGTGGGGCCATCACCGTCTCGGACGGCGAACGGCTGGTCATAGAGATCAACGCCACGATCGTTAATACTTACCAAGCCACTCACTATTTTGGCGGCACTAACAGCCCGACGACCGCCTCCACTAATAGTTCCGTCATCCCGCCACTAAATTCTAGCCGACTACCTTTACAATATCTAGCCGCTAAATACGAACAAATTACCAGCGACAGCAGTTTTCATTATCGCTTCGACCAAGATAATGACGACAACACCAGTAGTGATACCCACGCGGCTTGGACCAACGGTGATGGGTCTTCCATCGCCGAGGATACGGCCGGGACTTGGGCCACTAGCACCCCGCTTCGGATCCGCGCCCAAGTTAGAAACAACGGCGGCGAGACGGATTCATTCTTACCCACCATTTACGGCCGAGTTAAATCCCCGCCCGGCTCTTGGTTCGCTATCACCAACACCTCGTCCGATATCGATATCGAAGCGGTAGCCAATGTGGCCCAAGGGCTTGCCACCACGAGGCAGCTGACCGCTCAAGGTACGGGATGGGACTTTGCTGCCGGTCGGATGATCGAGGACTCCGAAACGGCGGCCACCCCCACCAGTATGACCGC
>CAYOXG010000041.1:0-1962 GCA_964407885.1 uncultured Candidatus Saccharibacteria bacterium
AGAAACTCCAAGGAGACCACTTGGTTGATAGGCGACAGGTGTAAGTCCCGTAAGGGATTCAGCCGAGTCGTACTAATAGTTAACTACTTACACTCGGTCTCTAAACCGAGACAGGTGCCCTGACATCTTTAGATCGACGATCTAAGCCAGCCAACTTTGCCCAAAAGCAAATTTTCGGTTATCTTTATCTTGTATCTTACAAGTGCATAATCTTTCGAACCACCTATGAAAAAGTTCAAAATGTTGCGGACCTTGGTATACGTCCTGCGCGTCATCGGTTGGTTAGTATTCGTAGCCGGTATCACCTTGGGCGTAGTGACCATCTTCAGTCCCAATATTTTGGCTAACTACGGTGTCGAGGTAATGCAAGGTTCGGCTTGGGTGATGGCGCTGGGGGTGGTGCTGGTCAGCGTCCTGTACACCATCTTGTTTCTGGCGGTGGCCGAACAGATCATGTTGCTTATCTCTCTCGAGGAAAATATGCGCCGGATGCGCGAGTTCTTTACGCCCGATAGAAATTAACAGTTTGAGTCCAGAGTTCCCGTGATGATAGCGAAGGGGTCACACCTCTTCCCATCCCGAACAGAGAAGTTAAGCCCTTCAGCGCCGATGATAGTTGGACCGCAAGGTCCCGCAAAAGTAGGTCGTCGCGGGTACTCTGCGCTCAAATGTCGAAGAAACATTTCAAGAAATTAAAAGAGCTACAGCGGTTGCAGGCCCTCCACCAGTCAGCCACTGTCCATCCGTCCGCTCCTACGGCGGATTTTTCGCATATTCCGACCCCAGTTATTCAACCCGCCACAGCCGAACGGATCGCGGCCGACAGCCACACAACCGTCAAACGCGACCTGGTTGTGTTGGTCCCGTTACTTCTGGGAATGATGGTACTATTATTCGCGGCCAAATGGGCGACGGATAATACCGCACTGACGCAGTGGATACTGGGAGCGGGAAAACTATTTAGTTAGTCCGTTATCTTATAGCGGATGGCTTCCGCGAGATGCTGGGGTTGGATAATAGGGGAGGAATCGAGGTCCGCGATAGTGCGGGAGAGTTTAAGAATGCGTGTGTAACTGCGGGGCGATAGGAAATAAGTCAGAACGGCTTGTTCTAGTAAACTCTCCCCCGCTTCGTCCAATACGCAATGCGCTTTCAGTTCGTCCGTGGACATCTCGGCGTTGGCGGTGGTGGGGGAGTGGCGGAAGCGGTCGTGTTGGATAGCTCGGGCGGCACTGACCCGCTCGCGGACTCTGGCCGAGGGTTCGCCCTCGATCGTCTGGCGCAATTTTTTATACTCCACCCGCGGCACCTCGATATGAATATCGATCCGATCCAACAAGGGTCCCGAGATGCGTTTGTTGTGTCCGTCTATCTGGCCGGCCGAGCAAATACAGGCGCGGTCAGGATCACCAAAATAACCACAGGGGCAGGGGTTCTTGGCCGCTACCAGCATAAACCGCGCCGGAAAGGCGACCTTGCCGGCGGCGCGGGCGACATGCGCCACTCCTTCCTCCAATGGCTGACGCAGGACCTCCAGCGTCTGTCTGGGGAACTCGGGCAGTTCGTCCAAAAACAGCACTCCGCGATGCGCCAGCGACACCTCACCCGGCTGGGGCCAGTTGCCGCCGCCGATAATGGCCACATACGAGGAGGTGTGATGCGGGCTCCTGAACGGTCGCTCGTTTATCCACGGCTGGTTGCCCAGCAGTCCCGCTACGCTGTAGACATTGGTGATCTCCAGCGCCTCTCTGCTGGTCAGGTCAGGGAGGATGCCGGGCAGAGCCCGGGCCAGCATCGTCTTGCCGCTCCCCGGCGGACCGGTCATCAAAATATTATGACCGCCGGCTGCCGCCACCTCCAGTGCCCGCTTGGCTTGCTCCTGTCCGGCGATGTGGCGCAGGTCAAAGGCCGCCTCGGGCGGAGTCAGGGTGATTCGGGTCGGCGGGACCGGCAGGATGACCC
>CAYOXG010000041.1:1972-4070 GCA_964407885.1 uncultured Candidatus Saccharibacteria bacterium
GTTCGCGGCTGGAACATAGATAGTTGCCAGTTGATGTTTGGCGGCGAACACGGCAGTGGCCAGCACGCCGTTAACCGGCCGGACATCGCCGTTCAGGGCCAGCTCGCCAACCATCAGCGCGGCCTCGTCAGATAGTTCTATCTGACCGGAGGCCACCAACAACCCCACCGCGATGGGCAGGTCATAGGCCGGCCCGACCTTTTTCACATCCGCTGGCGCCAAGTTAACGGTAATCCGGCGGTCCGGCATCCGCATCCCCGAATTCTTGATAGCCGACCGCACCCGTTCCTTGGCCTCCTCCACCGCCTTATCCGGCAGGCCGACAATTTTAAATAGCGGCAGACCGTTGCTGATGTCCGCCTCGACCTCTACCGGCACGGCTGACAGTCCTAGCACCGCCGCGCTCTGAATTTTTGCCAACGTCACCACCCCCATATCACCATTCTAATACACTACTTGATATATCACCCACAATACGTCAGATCGCAACGGCCGTTGCGACCTGACGTATCAAGAAAATCACGTGCGTCCGCGGCCCTCTATCAGAATGACATATTTCCCGATGCGGTAGAGATGGGTGAGGAATTCTATCTGATCGTGACAAGGATACTTATGTCGCCAGATACTCTGCTGAACTCTTATAAATCCCAGCGCGCGTAGTTTCTCCCTGAATATATTGCGAGCCAGTTTCTGTTTTTCCGGGATATCGAACATCACAAAACGGTATCGGCTGTCCCAAGGCACCTGCTTGGGAATCTCCATTTCATCCACCTGATATTCCAGCACTTTTTGTTTACCTTTGTGGGTTAGACAGAGCTTGGTTTTACCGTTTTGCTCGCTGATAGTGAGCAAACCATCGTAGGAGAGCCGGTTCAACCTGCGTTTCAGCTGGGATGTTTCCAAACTCCGCCGGCGATATTTTTTCGTCATCGGTCCAAGGATAATTCCCAGCCCCGGTGCGATAGCTAGACAGACCACTACGCCACCCACTAGGGCCAGTCCGAGCAAAATATCTCTGGCTAGATTTAAGTGGTTATCATCCGGCGTCTTTATTGATCGCACCTCCCCCATACATTGAGAGTATCAGAAATACGTCAGGTCGCAACGGCCGTTGCGATCTGACGTATTGATAGAAAGGGCAAATCTACCCTGTTATACTAACGGTATCACTATGGAACGGATCGGCTACTGGATAAAACACTGGTGGAGAGAAGTTGACCCGACGGATTGGATGCTCGTGGTTGCAGTAGTCGCGCTTATTTCCTATCCCCTAGTCGACCCCGATTTTGGTTGGCATCTGCGCTCGGGGATAGATCTGTTGCGCACTGGTCATATCCCCCAGTTTGATCCGTACTCATGGACCATGCCCGAGTGGGCTTGGGTGAACCACGAATGGTTGAATGATATAGTTATGGCCTTCATCGCCAACTACTTGGATGCGGCGGTGTTGGTTTTTACCTTTGCCGTGATGACGGTAAGTGCGTTCGTTATCGCCAGTTCTTGGACCTCGGGAGTCAGTTTGAAGTCCAAGCTGATCGTGGCCGGCGTAACCCTTTTTCTTAATATCGCCCGCGGCGGTACCCGTCCCCAAGTTTTTACTTTACTGGGTACGGCGCTGACGCTCTGGTGGTTCCGCCGCTACCAGCAGGGGAAGCTCAAACATCTGTGGTGGTGCGTACCGATGTTTTGGCTGTGGGCTAATCTGCATGGTGGCTTCATCATTGGGTTGGCCATTCTGGGACTACTGTTCGGGGTTGAGTCGGTCAAATTAGTTATCCAAAAGCGCAACAGCCGGCCGGTTCAGCGCGGATTGGTCAGTGAATCCACACTTCGGCCGAACCAGTTGTGGCATCTGGGCATGGTCGGTTTGGCTTCCGGAGCCGTGACCTTGATCAACCCTTACGGCTGGAAACTGTACGCAGATATGTATCAGACGCTGACCGCCCCGGAGGTGAATCAGTACATTAGAGAGTGGATGCCACTCTCTGTTTATGAGAGCTACGGCGAGGCGTTTGTGATCTATCTGATCATATTGGCGCTGTCCCTAGTCATCACATATCGCAAAATCGAGCCCACCCGCTGGGCGCTGATCTTGGTT
>CAYOXG010000042.1:0-4026 GCA_964407885.1 uncultured Candidatus Saccharibacteria bacterium
CATCCTGTTATTACAGTAGCGTCGGCTCCGGGACGCACCTGTCTGGCTCTTCTGTCGGATGACAGATGTCGCCAACATGTGGCTCTGGGGGTGGGACTCGAACCCACAACCAATCGATTAACAGTCGATTGCTCTGCCATTGAGCTACCCCAGAACGCACTGCTTACGGGGAAATTATACACTCCCATCCATCTATTTTCCAGCCGTAAAAAATAGGCCTCGGTCGGGAGAACTCCCATCCGAGGCCAAGATCTAACCTTCCGTCGCTAACCAAGTGTGGTACTGCTTGTGGCCACGGCGGGCATAAGCGTTGACCACCTCCTTGCCGGTATTGTACCAGCCCAGAGTTAACAGGGTATCGTATCCCCTTTCGTATTTAGCGAACGCCAACAGCTCCGCGCAACACCGAATGTTGTCCCGAAGATCGAACAGATCATGCCCAAACTTCCTGCCCCAATAGGGCTGGATCTGGGCCACCCCGACCTCTCTGGCGTTTCCGCGTTTGACCCTAGTACCCTTGAAATGTTGATAGGTGCCTTCGAACTTCACCACGGTCCAGATCAACCACGGGTCGACAGCGTGTTCTTTGGCGGCGGCGTTCACCGCCCAAACCAGCTTCTCCCGATAGACCGTGTCGCCGATCATCTGCTCCAATTCTCGGGGACGAACCAATTTGGGGACTTGGGGTGGTGCCGGCTCCGACACCTCTATCACCACTGCCTCACCCGCCGGCTCCAGTTTGGCCAGCGCCGGCCTGACCTGACCACTGATAAACTGATGCGCCGTTAACCAGACGCCCAAGAATACGACTAACCAAAATACCTTCATTCCAAACTCCTTAAGTCGAATTTGGCGGCGACTTAAAGTACACCTACAAACCTAATAGGTGGTTGGATACTAGCACGGCAACCGTAGCGGGTCAACCCCTATTTCAGATAATCTTTGAGGCGCTTACTGTCTTTGCTCTTGCGCAACTTCATTAATGCCTTGGCCTCGATCTGGCGGATGCGCTCACGAGTGACCCCGAACTCCTGTCCAACTTCCTCGAGAGTGTGCGCCCACTCGCCACTCAATCCAAATCGCATCTTGAGAATTTTCTGCTCGCGGGGGGTCAGTAGGTGTAAGACCTCACCGATATCTTGCTTTAATAGCTCGTAAGACGATGCCTCTTCCGGCGTCAAACTATCCTCATCTTTGATAAAGTCGCCCAGTAGAGAATCGTCTTCATCCCCGACAGATTTCTCCAAAGAGACGGTCTCCTGCGAGATCTTCAAAATATGATTGACCTTGGCCACCTCCAGCTCCATCTCGTTGGCGATCTCCTCGGGCGTAGGTTCGCGCCCCAGCTCCTGCACCAACTGACGCTGGGTCCGAGCCAACCGATTCATCGTCTCGACCATATGCACCGGAATGCGAATAGTGCGGGCCTGATCAGCGATAGCCCGGGTAATGGCCTGCCGGATCCACCATGTCGCGTAGGTCGAGAACTTGAAACCCTTGTGCCAGTCGAATTTTTCCACCGCCTTCATCAGCCCGATGTTGCCTTCTTGAATTAAATCCAACAGCGACAGCCCGCGGCCGATGTATTTCTTGGCGATGGATACGACCAAGCGTAGGTTGGCCTCGGCCAGTTGCTTGCTGGCCAGTGGGTCGCCCTGCTCCACTCGCTTGGCCAACATCACCTCTTCCGCGCCGGTGAGGAGCGGCACCTGGCCGATCTCTTTCAAATACATCCGGACGGAATCTTCGCTGATCCCATCATCAGCCAAATTGGTGCCGGGACCGATATCTAGTTTGCTGCGCATCTTCTTTTTGGTCGCCTCGGTCCTCTTGCTCACCTTTTCCGAAACGCCGCCCGACCAGATCAGGTCGTCGCGGACGTCCACCACCTCCACCCCCTCCTCCATCAGCGATTTGAAGAAGAGATCCAACAGATTAATATCTTTTTCGACGTGCGGCATCCCCCGCTCCACTTCCTGCTGGGTCAAGAAACCCTGTTCCCTGCCGCGCTGGATCATCATCTGCAGATCGGCAGGCAGTTTGTTGACCGCTCGGACCTTTTTGGCGACCGCGGCCGCGGCTATCTCTTCAGCGTTGAGGTCTATCAGCTTGTCATCGATCTCGGTTGCAGCTGTCTCCGGCTCCTTCACGACCGCCAGCCGCTTCGGTTTGCCCTTGGCCGCCGGCTTGGTCTTGACCCGCGCCGCCGGACGCTTCTTGGCTATCGGCCGGCGCGTCCGTTTGCCGCGCACTACTTTGCGATCCGCCGCCTTACGCCTAACTAGCTTGGACTTTTTACTGACACGTTGCTTCGCCGCCCGCTTAGCCGGACGAACCCGTCGTTTAATCACCGGTCTGCGCCGGACGATCTTTTTCTTAGGCGCTACTTTCTTCCTGGCCGGCCGCCGCACCACTTTCGCCGAGCGGCGTTTGGCCCCTGACTTGGATCTGCGAAGTTTCGCCATAAACAAAACTACATTAATGAGAACTAAATTCGTTCAATTCGTTCAGTAGCGCTTTCAACTTGACTTGGTCCTGACTGGCCTCCGCGGCGGCGATGGCCGCCACTAACTCGTGGCGATGCGCGGCGTAAGACCGCTTCTCCAGAATATCCAAATAAAATGACAACTCGTGGCGAACGGCGGACTCATCTATCTCGGCATAACTCTGCTCCACCACCAACATCAGCTCTAAGAGAGGGATCCGCGCCTCATCCGGCAGGCGAACCAAGAGTTCATCACTCTGGAACGTGTCTTTGGCAGTATACCAATTTGCCAGCTCCGAGTAAACAGTATTAGCCAGTCCTGAAGCCCATTTTATCTGCCCGGCCCGCGCCATGAACTCCGGCATCAGCGCGGGGAAGGTCAGGGGCAAAGCCACGGCCCGCTCCTCGATCCAGGTCGGGCTCAGATCAACAGCGGGTTGAGTGTCACCCGACGTCCGGTGAGGGGCGGCCTTCGTCCGCTTGATGGCGTCATACAATACACCGGCCTCTACTCCGATCAGGCGCCCCAATTTTTTAACGTGGTGATCGCGCTCGATCGGGTCGCTCACCTTGACGATAACGCCAAGCAGTTCCCGGGTCGCCTGCTTTTTCTGGTCCATATCCCGCAGATCGTAACGTCGCGCGGCGGAATCGAAATAGAAATCCATCACCGGCACCGCTCCTTCCACCACGCGCTTCCACGCATCCGGGTTATCTTTGATCATCGAATCGGGGTCCTTGTAGTCGCCCAACAGCGCGATCTTGATATTTAAGTCGAACTCGCCAGCCAGAGCGACACCGCGTTTGGTGGCCTCACCCCCGGCCGCGTCAGCATCCAACGCCAGCACGATATTTTGAGCGTACCGACTGATGAGTTTCAGTTGATCTTGGGTCAGAGCTGTCCCGGAAATACCGATAGTATTTTTTACCCCCGCTTGGTATGAACTGATGACATCCATCTGCCCCTCAACTACCACGACAGTATCGGTCTGTTGCATCGTGGCTTTGGCCAGATGCAAGCCGTAGAGCAGTTCGCTTTTGTGGAACAGCGGGGTCTCCGGCGAGTTTAAGTACTTGGGTTGTTGATTAGGATCTAACACCCGACCGGTGAACGCCACCACCCGCCCCAGCGCGTCAAATAATGGGAACATAATTCGACCCACGAACTTGTCCTGCAGATACTGACCCTTGCGGGTGGCCACTCCGGCCCGCTCGATATCGGCGTCCTGATGGCCGTGGTGCTGTAAGAACTCTACCACTGCCCGACCGGTGCTGAGTGCGTAGCCGATCCTGAATTCATTGATCGTTGAAAGTTTCAGCCCCCGCCCGACCAAATAATCCTTGGTCTGCCGACCGCCGGTGGTATCAGTTAATCCTTTTTCGAAATATTTAGCCGCCAGCTCGTTGATGGCCAATAGTGTCTTGCGCTGGCCGCTCTGTTGCGGGGCTTTGCTTAAGGTCACACCGGCCGTCTCGGCCAGCATCTGCAAGGCCTCGACGAACTCCACCCCCTCCTTCTCCATCACGAACTTAAAGATGTC
>CAYOXG010000043.1:0-3763 GCA_964407885.1 uncultured Candidatus Saccharibacteria bacterium
AAATTATCGAGGGTAAGGGGCAGGTCGCTACATGACATCTCGCCAGCGTTGAGGAGAAACTGCCACGACTGCTTGCTAAGCTCGGAGAGGAAAGCGCCGAGTTAGAGAAAGAACCGGGCATCGACGAGCTTGCCGACGTCCTACAGATTGTCCTTGCGCTTGCCGACCAACTCGGAATTGATCGCGAGGACCTCTTTGCCCACCGCCGGAAGAAAGAGGCTGAACGCGGCGGATTTGCCAAAGGTATAATCCTCGACGAAGTCTCCGACTAAGTCTGCCTCGCGGGCATTATCTGTCCGCGAGGTTCAATTCTCTGCTTATTACCGATATAATTAACCAGTCGCCAGCGTAGTCGACGCAAGCGTCTCGTATCCCTCCTCAACAAGTGAGTCGGGATAGCTCAGCATCCCACTTGCCGGAGTAACTCAGTGGTAGAGTAGCTGTTTCGTAAACAGCAAGTCGCGGGTTCAAATCCCGCCTCCGGCTCCATCGGGGCGTAGCGCAGTGGTAGAACACCTTGTCTTTTGAGGTCGGGGCGTAGCGCAGTGGTAGCGCGCACCGTTCGGGTCGGTGAGGTCGCAGGTTCGAGTCCTGTCGCCCCGACCAAAATAGTCCGAGGTTATCCTCGGGCTTTTTGGTAGCGGGGTCTGGTAAGATACAACTGTGGCTGGAGCGACTAGGAAAATCTTTGTGATGAGGCACGCCACCCCCACTAATCCTCGCGGGGTGATGTACGGCAATCTGGCGGGGTTTCCGTTGAGTGAGCCAGGCCGGGCGCAGGCGGCCGAAGCTGGGCGGTGGTTGAGTCAGCACCGGCTGGACTATGTTATTAGTTCGCCACGCGGACGCACCCGCGAGACAGCGGAGATCGTTGCCGAACTGAATCCGGGGCGGCCGCCCATCATCACTGACGAGCGGTTGCGGGATATAGATCTCATCCCCCAGCTGGAAGGTAAGATCACCTTTGCCGAATGGGATAATCGCCGCCAGCAATACTGGCAGATGAGGGAAAAGGGCGCCGAGGGGTTTGAACCGCCAGTTGTCACCCAAGCGCGGATGGTTCAAGTATTTCAAGATACCCTTGCGGACTACCTTGATACCAACATTATCTTCGTGTCCCATGCCGGCCCGATGGCCTTTCTCTTTCAAGCGCTCCGGCAACAGCCATTAGTTTCATCCAAAGAGTTGACTGACTTAGACCACATTGGGAAATCCGACATTTTTGAAATCGTTTTGACCCCGGCAGTTATAATAAAAAAAGTATTTAAACCAACCATTAAATGAAACTTTATCTCAACACCGATGGGGGAGCCCGCGGCAATCCCGGCCCGGCCGCGACCGGTGTAGTGCTGACCGATACCAAGGGTAGACCCATCAAAACCGCCAGCCGCTACTTAGGCAATGCGACCAATAACCAGGCCGAGTACCAAGCGCTACTGGATGGACTGAAACTGGCCGCCAAATTGAAGGCGACCGAACTGTTGGTGCGTCTAGATAGCGAACTAATCGTCAAACAACTCTCCGGCGAGTACCGAGTCAAAGACGCTGGCCTCAAACCGCTGTTTGCCCAAGTGCAGAAGTTGATCTCTAAGTTTAAACGGGTCAGATTCCAGCATATCCGGCGGGAGTTGAATAAAAAAGCTGACCAGTTGGTCAATCTGACTCTCGACCGCCACGCCTAAAACTATGGATCGTGAACTGCGCCGAGGAGGTTCGTTTACGTCCAGTTACAACGGCCGTTGTAACTGGACGTATACCTAGGATGAACAGGACTAACCGAGAGGATTACTGAAAGCCGACGGTGAACCGTTCACCCAAGTCCTGATACTTGTTATCGTTTTTCAGTTCAGGGTTGGCCACATAGATGGCGTATTCAATATCCCCGGGGAACTGCGAACCGAGGGAGAATTTGACCCGCCCCTCCGCGTCGGTCTGATAGAATGCCCGGTTGGGCTCAAAACTATACCAGTCCAGATAGGTCAACTGTGGGCTCCGCTCGGTCGGGTTAGTGACAAGCAGGCCCGTCCAGACCCCGCTCGCCGGTTGACCGGTCTTTTTATCAACGATAGCGATAGTCGCCTCGCCGTGGAGCAGACCATCAGCCGGCAACACTGCCTGAGGTTGAACGATACTCGCGACCGCCAGCGAGGTGGCCGATGCGGCCGGTCGGCCAAATAGCACCGCGCCGCTGATCGAGACCACTACGGTCAGTGTGCCCAAAACCGCCACGACCCCCCAGCGCTCGTGAGCGCTGTAGTCGCGGTCGCGTCTTAGATGATGCAATAGCCGTCGCATTTAGTTTGCTTGAAAATGAGTTTTATCGTAGTGCTCCACCCAAGCCAGCGTCACCGCGGCTACCAAGGTCAATGCCAGTAGAATGAGTTGCAGGCCCGACAGCCCCGTGGTGGGTAGCCGCCCCGGCCCGCCGTACTCGATGATGTCAGTCACGGTCACAGTGGCGGTGGCGTAGTCCACTTTGCCATTGTAGAGAGTGGCAACCAGCACCGTGTCAAAGTAGATACCCGGCTGGTCTCCGGCCGTGAAGATGGAAGTGTGCGAATCGTGCTTGTTCCCGGCCCTTAATATTGTACCGCCCCCGGCCAGCACATACCACCGGAAGACCGCGGTTTTGATCTCCCGGCCTTCCTCATCGTAGGCCTTGGCGGCGAACTTCTGTTCCTCGTCCGGTAGGAGAATGGTACTGTCCGGATCGATGGCAACTCGAGTCAGGACCCGACCGGTGTCGTCCTCAATCTCCTCCAGCTCCTCCAGCGGCAGTTCCTCCAACAGACCGGCGATATTGAACACTACGTGGGCGTTGCGATAACCGGTGTCGGGCGCCAGCGGGGCGTTGTCCGCTACGGTTACTAGGAAGCTTCCTTCGGTCATATCGAGGTAGTAGAAGGTGGCACTACCGGTCACCCCGGGCTGGAAGTACTGCAAGTTAGTTACCGGGTTGAACCCCTGCACGGTCAGCCACTGGGGTAGCTCGGAAAAATCGGCGTCGTAGAACCGGCCGGTATCGGACGGAGTATAGAAATAAATGGTTTCCGGCAGTCGCAACAGCTGGCCACCTTCGTTGCGGGCTTGGATAGTGATGGCAGGACTAAACTGGCCGGCCGGGAAGCTGGTAGTAGATACATTGATAGTCAGTCGGTTGGTCAGGAGCGGGATATCGCCCCGAACGATCACATTCTTTTCGGCGTCACCCCAGCCCTGCGACGGGTTTTCGTAGGCGGTGATGGTAATGTAGCTGGGATCAGATACTATGCTATCCAAATAATAGAACTGGGCCTGCGACTGACCACTTGCGATAGTGACAGAGGTGATATAACTTTGTCCGGTCGGAGTTGCTAAGAAATGGCCAGTAGTGCGCGGATTTCCGCCGATCCAGGCACCCAAACCGATGGTCACATTATCTTCAGCGGTATAGGGTTGTCCGGACAAGGCGTCCTTGAGAGCCACGGTAAAAGCGGGACTGACAACCCCGACGGTTAGCTCCACCACCGGATCAGTCGGAGTGGTGATGGCGATCATCGGGTCGGCCGTAGTGAAGGTCCACGGATTAGGCAGGGGTCCTTCGGCTAGGATGTTGCCGTCGAGGTCTTCGACATAGGTAATTTCGATAGTGTAAGGCGCGCCGATCTCCAAACTCTCGCTTGGGGTCAGCGTCCACCGCATATCTCCCTCACTCCAGCTCTCACTCCAGCCAGTCGTATCTACCGGGTAATCCTCGATGGTCAAACTATAGACCAGCGTATCG
>CAYOXG010000044.1:0-3026 GCA_964407885.1 uncultured Candidatus Saccharibacteria bacterium
GGTTAGCACCGTCAAAATCCATCACTTCATTATACTACAAAATGCCTAAATTGTCAAGGGTCTGGCCCGCGTCGGGCGATGGATGCCTCGCGCGGCATACGAATTATCGGTAGAATAAAAGATAGGATGCCACAAAAATCAAGCTCATTTTTGCCTAAATTGCCCCTGATGCTCCCAATGCCCAAACCGCATTATCGCTGGATCTGGTGGCTAGTGTTTGCGCTGATACTCGGGGGGTTGATTTGGTGGTGGCTAACTCGCCCGGCCGCAGAACCGTTCTACCGCTCGCCAGTCGTCACGCGGGGCACTGCCAACTTCGGCGAGTTCTCGCCAGTGTATGTCCAAGGCGAACATACCCAATTCGATGCCCTGAAAGCTCTCTATGATCAAGCTTTTGGCAACATCGAACAAGTTGCTACGGACACCTCTAACGACCCCCCCATCAAGCCCATTATCAAGTTAGACCGAGAGGTCTGGTACTACACACCTAACCTTTTGGGACGGATATACACGGCTCGCACCATCCCGCTGGCTAACGGATTGGTGCTAACAATTGGTTCGGAATCTAGCACCGGCTCGGAGATCGCGTTGTACCACCCCGCCTCCGGCAAAACTTTCGCTTGGCGGGTGCCGGGATATAGCGCGGTGTACGCCGGCGATGGCCTGCTGTTATTGATCAATGGTCGCCTGCAAACCCTCTACTATAGTTTGTATGACTTCCGAGTACTGGTCACACCCGCCGGCACTCCGGCCAGCCCCCTCGTGCGGCGGGGAGAGCGGTTGGCTGACGGTCGGCTGTTGTTCTATACACCCCCTTACTCCGGTCAGAGCGCCTCCGCTTTCGGCCCGGCCATCCCCGGCGAGCCGGCGTCGATATTTGTCTACACTCCACCGACTGTCCTCTCGGCTGATCAGCAAACCGCTCGCGACCACCAAACCGATCTGCCCATCTCGGCCAGCACTAACTGGCGGGACGAGGGGATCTGGCGTGAGGCGGGCAGGATAAAAAATCCGCCGACTAATAGTCAGGCCGACATCACCTCTGCGGTGCGCTTGCCGAGCGGCTCAGTGCTATTTAAATGGGAAGACGAAAACAACGATGATAAAGTTTATGGCCATCTTTTCAATGTGCGCACCGGTCGCACGAGCGTGGTGAGGGACAACTGGCTGGCCCACCGCCGTTACGACAAACTGGTCTTTGCCCAGCAAGTGGAGAACGATCGCTACGCAGTCACTACCCGACAGGGAACATTTCGACTAAGCGGACGCGAGTGGCCCGATCCAACCTTTGAACAGACCCGTGCGCGGGGGCTCGACCCGAGAGTCGGACAGACACAGGGCACCCCGGACACCTGGGACTTCTCTGTGGGCGGGCTAGCCATCCCGTCGACCAAGTCGTGGCAAAAGAATCTCTCCGATGACCCCCGTGGAAAGGTGGCGCAAGCGCTCTCCGGCAACATGGTCGAGCGATGGGATGAACGCCAACAACAGTGGAAACTGTTGCCCGCCGACCCCAAACTGGTACCGACCCCCTATACTAACGCTTTGCACTTAACCGTGAATCGCATTGTCGGCTACTCGCTGACTCCGTTGCCTGACGGTCGCGTGCTCGTCATTGGCGGGCACTCGTTAATTACCGACTTACCGCCCTATGAGAAGTTTGACACTACCGATCTCTACACCCGTTACCTGTGTAACTATCTATCAAATACAGCCGGTGGGATCGACAAGAGCCAGTATGATATCGTCGGGCTGACCCGCGTGGTTGAGATCTGGGACCCCAAAACGATGACGAGTGAAGTTGTCGGTCAGTTAAAGGTGGGGCGGGCCGGCCACTCGGTGGTATCGCTACCGGACGACAGAGTTCTCATCGTGGGGGGTGATGAGCAGGTGAGAGTTATCAAAAAAGAGGACGCCCCGCTCCCGGGCGGCGGTCTGCGTGTAAGCTACGATATTCCCGGAGCCCTAGACCCCTTCCAAACCCCCTCGTATGAGATATTCGACCTTAAGACCGGCCAGTCGGAATTTTTTGAGGGGGTGCTGACGTGGTCCCACGTTCTGCCGGCTTACTTGCTACCTCACGGTACGATCTTGTTCACTGGCGAGCTCTACACCAATCCGGAGATACTGGACTATGTTAACCACAAGAGTTATCCGGCTAGCAGTATTACCGGCGGCGTCCATACCGATACTGTGCAGATTGGGGATGGCCGATTGGTGGCTACCTATGGGGATGACCCGTGGGAAGTTCAGTCATCTGCCCGCGGTGGGTTAGTGGATGTCTATACGCCGCTGGGCGGTCCCGTGTCGGGCTTCTTGGGCTATCCCACCCGCGTTGACTGGCTCTGGTGGTTCATCCTTCTCCAAATCACCCAATTGGTGCTGGGTGTGGGATATATACTTTACAAACGCCGGCGGAAGAAAAAATAGTGGCGACGCCAACCGAAGCTCGATAGAGCGAAGGTTGGTGGAGCTGGGGGGATTCGCACCCCCGTCCAGCGAACGATAACTATCCGCTTCTACATCCGTAGTCGATTTCATCAAGTATCCGTTATTATCCTCAAACCGACAAAGCGATAATAACTTGAGCCACTATTATCTTAGTTCCGACAAATGGCCTGCCGGAAAGCGGCTCGAATAATATGACACCGCTGACCCGTCCATCCGAGCAGAGACGGGAGCAATGGCGCTAGCAATTAGGCCAGCGCTGGCGCGAAAGCAGAGCTTCCGCTAAATGCTTTGTTGGCATTTGTAAGTTTGGTCCGGTTTAGCGTTGCAGAACCATCAACGGGATGCCGCAAACAGCTATCAAAGTCCACTGTCGAAAGCTAGACAGCCCCATATTTTGCACTGGGAGCATATAACTTGACGGCACAAGTGTCAATGCTACACTCAAGGCGCCGATGCTTCGGCCAGAGGAGTTGATAACCTTGAAAAAGAGTTTTTGGACGATTGACATTGGTCAGGTTATGATACTGGCCCTGGTGCTTATCATGGGCTGGATGTACTTTGACTTTGTCTACAAC
>CAYOXG010000044.1:3036-3687 GCA_964407885.1 uncultured Candidatus Saccharibacteria bacterium
AGCAGGAACTGCGGGACCAACAAAGTGTATTGCCCAGTCCGACGGGAGACCACGGTCCCACCCAATGGGCAGTGTCAACCTATACCGACAACCACGCCGAGCAGGTTCCGATGATTCAACCCAAGTCAGATTGGCCACTGCGAATTAACGGACAGCATCTCTGTCTGGATAAAGAGGGCCAGATGTGGCTACGGGTTGATATGTACCCACTACCCACCAACCTCAAGGAACGCAAGGAGTTGAGTGGTGTGGTCCATGACCCTGCCTACTCTCGAAGCGTATTTCTGGGCATTGCCCCGGACGGAAGACCACGTACATTGATTGCCTACCGCAACCCGGTTATTGATCTGGCGGTTCCTCCGCTCCCAGAAGAAAAAGCCATTCTGGTGGATTTGACCCCGGTATGGGAAAGCACCTTTGATCTTTGGTACTACACCGATTCCAACAAGTCCCAAGTTCCATGGCCGGAGAGCAACGCTGTCGTGGAAACCAAAAAGTGGGACCTCGGCACCCAAGGATTGGCGGTGTTAGGATGTCGCATTGATCGTCAGAAAAGCGAATTCTACCAAGCACTCAAAACTATCTTTGCCCAACCACGGCCATGAACCTTTTGTATCAAGGTTACTAAAGCCGCCCATCAAGGGCGGCTTT
>CAYOXG010000045.1:0-394 GCA_964407885.1 uncultured Candidatus Saccharibacteria bacterium
ACACCAGTAGCGGATTTTCACCCAGCAGTGTCTCGTTGAAAGTGGGGGATGCGATAAAGTTCATCAATAATAGCACGATGGATTTCTGGCCGGCCAGTGACCCCCACCCCATTCACACCGGTATCCCCGACTTGGACGCCAAGCGAGCCATCGCCCCCGGCGGCAGTTACACTTTTACTTTCACCAAACCAGTGAACGCGGGTTGGCATAACCATTTGAACACGACGCAGACCGGCGCCATCATCGTCCAATGACGGAACCAACTTTCAATTGGCGGGCGACCATCATCATCTTTGGGATACTGGTAGCGATCTTTTTGGGCGTGGCGTGGCTGGCCAACCGCATGGCGGTAGTGGCACCATATTTAGGCGACAGCGCTTACGGATCGTTGGTT
>CAYOXG010000045.1:404-3668 GCA_964407885.1 uncultured Candidatus Saccharibacteria bacterium
AAGTCGCGGAGGGGTTGGGGAGTGTTACCCGGATCAAGTTAACGCCCGACGAACGATTGATGTTCGTGGCCAGTTTGGACGGCACGGTGCGGGCACTGGCGCGAGTAGGCAACACCGAGGACTGGACCAAGCCGACACAGCCCGTCTATAAAATTAACACCGGCTACGGCGCGGGAGAGGAGAACGGTCTCACGGGTCTTGTCGTCAGCCAAAACTTTTTAGCCAATCATTATTTATTTTTGACCTACGCTCAAAGAACTGGCGGGGTGGGACGCAATCATATTCTGCGGCTGACCGTGGTAGAACAAGCCAATGGCAGTTTTATCGGCACGGAGCCCAAAGTCATCTTTACCGCCAACACCCCCGTGGCCGGCGCGCATCAGATACAGGGCGGGGAGAGTATTAATATCGAAGGCCAAGCCCATATCCTGTTCGCCATCGGCGAGACCTATCGGCCGGAGTACGCCGAGGACCTCACGCATGAGGCCGGCAAATTGATGCTGATAACCGAGGACGGTGGGGATCCTTTTGGGGCCAGACCCTTCCCGCAGTATCCCAAAATTCAAGCCATCGGGATTCGCAACACTTACGACTTGAGCGTGGACCCGAAGCGGTCGGAGTGGGTCTATTTTACCCACAACGGTCCGGACAGCAACGATACTATCGCTTACGCGCCGATCTTGGATGGCGAGCGGCAATTAAACTTTAACTGGCACAATAACGCTGATGATTTATTAACTCCTCTAGACAACGGCCAGCCCAAGCCGGAATATATCTTGCACAATTGGAAGGTGACCGTGGCGCCGACCGATATCGTAGCCGACAACTTGGGGCGGTTCTACTTCAATGTCTTTTCCTCGGTTCGCGAGCCGCAAAAAGAGTTGATGATGGGTCGCGTAACGGATGGCAGAGCACAGTTAGACCCCATTGTCCGGCGCCGGGCAGAGACGCCGGGCGGCAATCTGCTGGGACTGGCCTTGAGTGATAACGGCAGTATCTACTTTGGTGATTTTCTAGATGGTAAAGTTTATCGGTTCGGACGACTATGACGCCGACTTTAATTCCCATTTTAATCTCGGTAATACTGGTGAGCGCCATTTCGCTGACTGGCGCGCTGTATTTCGTGTTGTCGCACGCGTCCCTGACGGCCAGTTTGAAATGGTTGGTGGCGTTCGCGGCCGGGACCTTGCTAGGCGCCAGTTTATTCGATTTAGTGCCGGAGAGCTTTGAGATGCTGGGCGGAGGAGCTCCGATATATATCGTAGGGGGTATTCTGATCTTTCTGCTGTTCGAGCAGGTTCTGCACTGGCATCACGAACATCGGCACAACTGCGATGACTGCGACACGGAACAGGCCACCGGCTACGCAGTGTTATTGGGCGACGGTCTGCACAATTTTATTGATGGGGTGCTGATCGCTTCC
The DNA here is from genome assembly GCA_964407885.1 of uncultured Candidatus Saccharibacteria bacterium. Lineage (GTDB taxonomy): Bacteria > Patescibacteriota > Kazan-3B-28 > Kazan-3B-28 > Kazan-3B-28 > Kazan-3B-28. The sequence goes on from CAYOXG010000045.1 coordinate 1,828, forward strand.
AGCTGGCTGACCGATCCGGGGCTGGGACTGGCCACCACGGTGGCGATCGCCATGCATGAGATCCCGCAGGAGCTGGGGGACTTTGCGGTGTTGCTCCATAGTGGATTTACTAAACCTCGGGCTCTACTGTTCAATCTGGCATCCGCGCTGGTAGCGGTGGCTGGGGCTCTGCTGGCCTACTTCTGGCTGCAGACGGCCGAGGGAGCGGTGCCGTACCTGCTGGCCATTGGAGCCGGGGGGCTACTCTACATCGCGCTGACCGATCTGCTCTCCGAGATCAAACATCAGCCGAGAGCATCCACGCGGCTGGGACAGGTGGCAGTGCTGATCGCGGGGCTACTGCTGATGGCCCGGCTAACTGCCTAAACTTGGGGCGGAGGTGATAGAATAGAGGGGATGGAGACACCCACGCCCAAATATAATTTTGCCCGAGACGGTTTTATCTATCTGTTGAGCTACGCCACCTTGGTGATCACCAGCGTGAGCGTGAATTTCTTGGCCAAGGCGCTAGCGAATCGGTGGATACCGGACGCAGTGAATCAGGAACCGATCTCGATAGACAACGCTATCATCGGATTTCTGGCGGCCACGATCATCGCCCTGCCGGTGTTTATCTATTTGAGTTATCTGGCCAATCGGATGCTGGGACGGGGGACGATGCGTTCCGACAGCGGGGTGCGCCACTGGCTGATCTACATCACGCTGGTGGTGGTGATCTTGATCATCATCTGGCAACTGACCGCGTTGTTCATCTCTTATTTGAGCGGCACGCTGGCGTTGCAGTTCGGTGTACACACTTTAATTACGCTGATTATCTCCGGATTGATCTTGTGGTATCAGTGGTGGCATCTAAAGTTTTTTGCCGGTGAGCCCAAGCGACTAGGTATCGGTTTCAAAGTTTTTGAGTGGACGGTGCTGGCGGTCATCGTCGCAATAGTCGGCTGGACGTTCGCCACTATCGCCAGTCCCACCGAACAACGGGCCAAAAATTTGGATAAGATCCGGGTGGAGCGGCTGACCAACATTCGCTCGGCTGTGCAGGAGTTTTATGGCTGGGATAAAACCATTGGTCAGCGCCGGTTGCCCAAGACCCTGACCGAACTGGAACAAAGTCCGCGGGTGTACATCGGACCGGAGGGGCTGGCGGATCCAGTGACTAAGGAGTCATTTGGCTATCGCATCGTGAACAGCAGAACTTATCAGCTAGGGGCAACCTTTGATACCGAGTTTCGCGAAGCACCGGCCACAAGTCAGACCAAGCCGATCGGCGAAGTGCCTGACAGCCGCCAAAAAATGTTCTACCACGGGGTCGGGGAGGAGTGGTTTACTTTGGTGGTTGAATAATTTTTTTCAAGGGTCTACGCCACCCTTGATGGGCGTTTCTTTTTGCCACCCATCCGCCAGCCGGCGGACGGGTGGCGCCAAAAGGGCACCCCACTCACTAATTGCTAGCCGATTGAGCAAAATTTTCTTTCTGGCTTTCGGCAAACTCACCCCGATATTCATCGGGGTTCAAACAGTGCCTTCGCTGCGAAAATTTTGCTATCGGCGGACGCCATTACTTCGATGGGTCCCATAAAGACAAGACCTCGCTCCAAAGGGCCAGTTTAAGTCCATTATTCATGCTTCACTCTCTTGTCTGGGGGCGGGTTTTTTGGTATGGTGGGCAGTTATGAACGTGATAGAAGTCAGCCATCTCACTAAATATTATGGCCGGGTCCGCGGGGTGGAGGACCTGACTTTTAATGTAGCCGAGGGCGAGATATTTGGCTTTCTCGGTCCCAACGGCGCCGGCAAGACCACCACCATCCGGCTGATGGTGGACTTTATCCGGCCCCAGC
>CAYOXG010000046.1:0-3655 GCA_964407885.1 uncultured Candidatus Saccharibacteria bacterium
GGTGAACACCGGCGGCCAGCCGGTGGTGGGGGTGGATGCAGTGGTCACTTTTGATACGACCTACTTGGAGTTCGTCAGTTCCAGTAATACTGGTAGTCCGTTCACTGTGCCGATCGTCATCGCGCAGGGGGCGGGCAGACAGCTGATAACTGGGCTAGTAGCGCCGGGCAGTACCACCGCGGTCAACTCTGTCGCCGCCAAGGTCTCCACTCTGACCTTTAAGACCCTGCGGTTGGGGACCACTACTCTAGGCATTGACCAAGCCCAATCCAATGTGGCGCATCAGAATCCGGCCCAGGGCGATATTTTGGGGAGCGTTGTCGGAGCGGCCATCAACATCACCGCCGGCACTGGCGATGACGACGACGGAACTGACGATGACGACGGGACTATCCCCCCATTCATCCCCAGCACGGGTGGGACAGGTCCGTTTATTATCAGTGTGGTCCCAAACGTCGGGCACAAGGACGCGGTGACTCAAGTCACTATTTTCGGCGGTAATTTCGGCAACTTCCAGACCGGCAAGAGTAAGGTTTTTGTGGGGCTGCTGGAGGCCACCGTGCTGGACTGGAATAACACCCAGATCCTAGCCCAGTTTCCGGCCAATGCCTCGTTGACGAGCAAAGCCACCCTGACGGTCCGAGTGCTGACTGCCGGCGATCAGCAGGTCAGTTTCTACGGCTATACCTACACCAGCGGCGCTCTGCCGGGTTCCGGTCCCGAGGACTGGCTCTGGCCGGGTGTGGCTCTGATGGCCTTCGCCTTAAGCGTATTGGCTTACCGTAAGCTGGAGATGCGCTCAGCGGATGAACTGGTCACTGCCGAGCCAATTGACCCCGTAGAGAAAATCTAATGCGCCGTAGGCGTTAGCGCGGAGCACAACTAGATTTCTTCTACTGGGTTGACTGGCAGTAAACTTTAAGCGCATAATGCCCCGGGCCTATGGCCCGGGGTTTTTTATTCGTATGATGAAGAAGACATGACGAACCTGTTCGCGGATGAGGTCCAGTTTGCGGTCAAAGCCGGCGATGGCGGGAATGGTGCCGTGTCTTTCCGCAGGGAAAAGTTCGTGGCCCGCGGCGGCCCGGACGGCGGGGACGGCGGACGAGGCGGCAGCGTCATTGTGATTGCCGACCATAACCTTAACACCCTGTCCGATCTGACCAAGCGCCGCGCTTATCTGGCCGAGTCCGGCCAGCCGGGCAGAAAACAAAAGGCCTCCGGCCGTTCCGGGGCGGATCTCGTCCTGAAGGTGCCGGTCGGCACTCAAGTGTTTGAAATTGAGACGATCCGCCGCAAGTCGCAGGAGTTTCTGGTGGCGGATCTAGACGCCTCCGATGATCAGTTCGTTCTGGCCAAGGGCGGCGAGGGGGGACTGGGCAACGCCCGATTCGCTCGGGCCACCTTTCAAGTCCCGCGGTTCGCCGAACTGGGCGAACCGGGCGAGGAGAAAGAAGTAATTCTAAAACTTAAGATCGTCGCCGATGTCGGCCTGATTGGTCTGCCTAATGTCGGCAAGTCCACTCTGCTTTCGGTTATCACCAGCGCCCGCCCCAAAATTGCTGACTATAAGTTCACTACATTGGCTCCTAACCTCGGCATCGTCAAGCTAAAGGACAAAAGTTTCGTCGTGGCCGACATCCCCGGGTTGATCGAAGGGGCTTCCAAGGGCCGTGGTCTGGGTATCCAGTTCCTGCGTCATATCGAACGGACTAAGCTCTTGGTGCATCTGCTGGACGCCACCAGTTCCGATCCGGCCGAGGACTTCAAGATTATCAACGCGGAGATGAAGACCTACAGTCGGCTGCTGGCTGGCAAGCCGCAGATAGTCGTGTTCAATAAGACCGACGCGGTGAGTGAGAAACGGATGGCCGAGCTGAAGCGGCTAAAGTTTCGCGGCCGGTCAATCTACTTCATCTCCGCCGCTGCCCATCACGGTACGCGGGAACTGATCAACACCATCACCGAGCTGCTGCCTCGGGTCAAGCATCGGGCCGAGGCCGATCAGCTGTTTAAAGTGTTCACTATCCATGACTTGCCGTACGCCCGGTTTGAAGTGGTGAGGCAGCGCGGCCGATTTATGGTCAAGGGTCCCAAACAAGAGCGGTTGGCGGTTCGGACGGATTTGGATAACCCGCAAGCTCAAGCTCGTTTCTATAAAATACTGAGGCGGATGGGGGTCTTGGCCGCCGTCCAGAGGGCCGGGGCTAAGGAGGGTGATATAATCAAAATCGGCCGGAAAGAGTTCCCCTTCGAGGGGCTATAAAAATGGGCGATTAGCTCAGTTGGTAGAGCGCTACATTCGCATTGTAGAGGTCACCGGTTCGAATCCGGTATCGTCCACCAGTCTTCGTCCGTCAGCTGACGGACTACGCCTGGCTTACGCCAGTATAAAGATCAAAGCGAAGACTGCCCTGCGTAGCTTGAAGAGCGAAGCATGGGCTTTATAATGGATTTATGTATTATGTTTACGCCATCAAAAGCCAGATAGATGGCAGGGTTTATATTGGGTTCAGTGATGATGTTCATGTCAGAATAAAAGCACACAATGCCGGCAGATCTATCTATACGTCTAGATATAAACCGTGGGTGTTGATCTTTTACTCGGCATTTGAGGAGGAGAAAACGGCACAGCGATTCGAGCACTATCTTAAGTCACATTCCGGCAAGTCGTTTGCCAACAAGCACTTACTCGGCTAGCGCTCATCCTTACACTTGACCCAGAGCCAGCTTTGGGGTACAGTTAGAACCAGTCGAACATCTGGGGGCGGCTACCTTACAACCGCCTATGAATGGATTATTGGGGGCCCTAGTGGCCCTTTTTGCGTCCGCGATTATGAGCGTACACAGCCCGGTTCTAGTGGAGGACCCGGCGACTTTAGCGTTGCGGGATTTTTTGGCGAGCAAAGGCAGTCCGCTGCCGGCCGAAGAGCTTATCCAATACTCCAACTGGAAGAGCATCGTCGCCGTCTCGGCCGCCGAGAGTAGCTACGGCAAACATCTGGGCGGCGCCTACAACGCGTGGGGGATTAAGGACTACACGCCGGGGAGCTCCAAGTACGGCCGCACCCGCGACTTTGCGTCTTGGGAGGAGTCCATTCAATACACCTCCGAACTGTTGTACAAATACGACCCCGGAGATGGCGAACCCGATCCTAAACAAATGGTCGTGACTTGGAAGTATGTTCGTCCCTACGCCCACTGGGTCAACAATGTGGCGTACTCTCTGTACGACATCGGACAGAATATCTCGGTTTAGTCAGTATAATAGGGGAGATGAAAAAAGTGCTGACCGGCAAGGAGCGAGTGTTGGGCGATTTTGCCAAAGCGCTGGAGCGCTACTACACCAACTGGAGCAGTTTGATGGCCCGCTCGTTCGTGGGTGGGTTATTCACCGCGCTCGGCGCTACTGTCGGGCTAGCATTAGTGCTGGGATTGGCAGGTCTGATACTGGATAAGCTGGGGGTCCTGCCCGGGGTGGGCAGTTTCTTTACCCGGATAGATCAGCTCCTGACCGTCGCCCCGCCAACCAAATAATGCTGATCACGCCGCATTTTTTAACCGGGCTGGCCATCGCTAAAGGTATTCCCGAGGCCGCTCCCGCCGCTATCGCGGCGGTCGGTTCCCATTTTATATTGGACGCCGTACCCCCCCG
>CAYOXG010000047.1:0-3585 GCA_964407885.1 uncultured Candidatus Saccharibacteria bacterium
GCTCACGCTGGCCATTGCCGCGGATGATATAGGCGCTTCCGGCGATCCGTTGAAGCCCGCGCGGCAGGACATCCTGAACTGCTACGGTGGCGAGGTCGCCGCCGGTATAGTTTTGAGGTGCGCCGGTAGCGGTGACTGCCAGTTCAATGCGGAACTCAACTGCCGACTGACCGTCAGCCGGAGCTTGGATATAGTGGCTGAAGCCGCCACTTGGCAGTAGGCGGGCTTGTTTAGAGACACTAAAGGTCAGCCGGACCCCGGCAGTCGGTTGTCCCGGCTCGGGGATAATCACAGTAGGTAAGCCGCCACTGTCGGGGTCGGTCGGGTCGGTGCCAAGAATAATTTCGATGCCGTCCGCCACTCCATCACCGTCGGTATCGGGGTTGGCGGGATCGGTGCCAGTGTCGTTGGGATTGGCGGGGTCAAAAACGCCGGTATCCGTTTCAGTGCCGTTGGGGATACCATCGTTGTCGTGGTCGCCGGAGCCGGTCAGTTTAGGACCGGTAAAATCGGTGGTCTCGGCGGGGATGTCGGCTATATCCCCCGCCGGATTGGTGATGTCGGCATCACGCTCGATCATCGTCCGGGAGCCCCAGCGCTCCTCGATGCCGGAGGTCTCGCGGATGAAGGTGGCCACGAGTGAAGCGATCAATAAAACGCTCACGATGGTGGCGCCGGTGATGATGGCAAACCCAGTGCCCGCCCCGATGCGCATAGATTAACCTCCTGTCAGATTACGCAGTTCGGCCAGCTGAGCCGGGTCTGAAGTCACGATCTTATCCTCCACGAAACTGGCTACCACTTTGATAGCGGCGTGGTTAGTGCCGGCGAAGAACAGGCCCTCGCCCACCTCGGATTCCAAGAGGAGGAACTTTTCGCCTTGGGTCAGATTGAAGGTGTCGGCCACCACATCAATGGAAGCCGGGGACTGACGGAACAGGAGCTGCAACGAGGAGTTGGCCACCACCGCTTTGCCGTATTTGGAACCCAAGAAATCCTCGACATCTTGGGTGATGGTGGTCAGCCCCAAGTAGTATTTGCGGGCGCGTTTGGCGATGGAGTATAAGAACTTGGCCGAATCCTCGTACTGCATCAGGATCCACGCCTCATCGATGACCAACAGGCGCTTTTTGATATCGAAACGGATCTTGTTCCAAATGTAGTTCAAGACCACGTACATAGCGATGGGGCGAAGGGCCTCCTCAAGGTCGCGAATATTGAAGACCACCAAGCCCTTGTCGAGTTCAAAGTTGGTCGGCTGGTTGAAGATGCCGGCGAAGGTCCCGCGGATGTATTTGGAGAGCCGCTGGGACAAGCTCTCGGCGCCCTGCAGATTGTCCAAGACCTGCTGGAGATCGGCCATGGTCGGCATCGGGTTCTTGTGGGTGGCGATGTCGTTGGTGATGTCTTTCAGGGCGTAGGTCTCGTGGATGGCCTTGTCCATCAGTGCGTCCTCCTCGGGAGTGAGGGTCCCCACCAGTAGGTTCATCAAGCCTAACAGGGCGATGATGGCCGACCGCAAGACCTTCTCGCCGTCCGCCTCGGGCCCCATATCGGGCAGGTCGAAAGGATTGATGCGTTTGTCGCTATTGAGCGAGATGGCAATGTAACTGCCGCCGACGGCCTTGGCCAACGCTTCATATTCGTTCTCCGGGTCGATGACCATAACATCGGTGCCGAACATAGCGGAGCGCAGGATCTCCAGTTTGACGGCGTAGGATTTGCCGGCTCCGGATTTGGCGAAGACGGTCATATTGGCGTTCTCCAGATCGAAGCGGTCAAACAGGATTAACGAGTTATTGTGGCGGTTGATGCCGTACAGGACGCCCTTGCCGGTGGTCAGGTCTACTGAAGTGAAGGGGAAAGTGGTGGCCAAGCTGGAACTGGTCATATTCCGGACGATGTCCAGTTCGTCCAGCCCTAACGGCAGGGAGGAGTTAAAGCCCTGCTCCATTTGCAATAACGCGTGTTTGGTATAGACCAACTGTCCGCCTAAGACGGTTTCGATATGTTGGGTGATGGAGGTCAACTCTTCTTGGGTCTTGGCGTAGATAGTGAAATACAAGCCGAAGTGGAAGAACTTTTCGATGCCGCGCTGTAAGCGGTCGCGAAGTTCCTCGGCGTCCTGATAAGCGATCTCCAGTTCAGGGTCGCGGATAGCGCCCTTTTCTTGGTTGATGCGAATGCTGGACTCCATCTCGGTGACCTTGCGCCGCAGAGTGGCCATAATGTTGGCGCTGTCGACCGGCGTAATGTGCATTGCGATATCCAAATCGCCATCATAGTTGATGATGGCGTTCAGCCAGTTGGTTTCGATGTACTGCGGATAGGTCAGCACGAACAGGGTGCGGACGAATCGGCCATTGATCAGGAGATGATCGTTCGCGATCTCCATCGCCGCCGGGGCCACCAGATCGCGGACCGAGACCAGCCCGGCCTCGAACTTTTCCACGGCCTGCTTGGCCGCGGCTTCCTGCTGGGTTTTGGGTTGGCGTTTGAACAGGGCCATGGTTATTCTCCCGCTTGGGCCTCCTTGATGTTTTTGATAACCGAGACATCTACATTACTGACCGAGAACAGTTTCTGCCGGCGGGCAGTGTCGATGTTGTAAGTCGAGTAGAACAACTCAATTAACTCTTGGGTATTGAGTTGGACATTATGCAATCCCAGCCCGGCTAACCCGGACGAGACCAGATTGACCCGCTCCAGCAGTTTGGCTTTGGTATCTTCGAATTTCCCGCCCAATGCCAGCGGGCCGCCCTTGCCGCCGAACAGCCGACTCCAAAATCCGCCCTTGGGCAGTTCGAACCCGGCGTCGTAGGGGACGATCACATAGAAGGTCTTGCTCATAATGTTGGCCACCCCGATCAGCTCGCGGACGAAACTAGTGTACTCGGTGGTCTGGGTGCGCAATAGATTGTTAGTTTGGTTCTGGGCCAATCCATCCAGTTGAGTCAGGTAATGATCCAAATCCAGCATCCGCGACTGGACCACGATCTCAAGCGGGAACCCGAGGCCGTTCAGGAAGGCCTGATACTGTTGCATCAGGGCCTCCTGCTCGTCACGGGATTTCAGATTGAAGTTGATGGCGTTGACCATCAGAACGGCCCGAGCGCCGCCGGTTTTTAAGACCACCACTCCATCGCGGGCCTCTTTGATGGGCAGATATTTCTGCGTGCTGTTGGGTTTGGATCTGGCCATTGGTTATTCTCCCTCTGCCAAAACATCCTCCACATCCAAGCCGGCTTCGTTGATGGGGGAGGGGCTGGCGTTGAGGTTAGTGATGTGGCTGGTCACGGCATCCGCATCTTCCAGTTTCATTGTACCACCCGTATCTAAGAGGTGAGACAGCTTTTCGAGTTGGGTTTGGAACTCTTTGCCACTGTGGCGTTCCGCGATCTCGGTCTTGGTGTCCTTGACGTCCGTCCCATGCGCCGTGATGGCAGGGGTCGCTTCGCGCGGTTCCTTATGCCAAGTCCTAAGTTTGGGATTGGTCCAGAACTTCATCGCGTTGGCGGCAAACAGTCCGAACGGCCGGCCGTTAACTTTGACAAAAGCGAAAGCGATACTGATAGTCCCGGCGAT
>CAYOXG010000048.1:0-3580 GCA_964407885.1 uncultured Candidatus Saccharibacteria bacterium
ATTTTCGGCACACCGTGTCCTTTCACGCGTAGCACCTCGCTCGGCTGACTGGCCGGCGGGATCTTTAAATTGATCGCACCGTCTAAAGTTCCAATTTTCATTTCACCCCCCAAAGTCGCCGTGGTGAACGGCACGGAAATAACTTTATATAAATTCACGCCGTCGCGGCGATATTCGCGACTGGGCGTAATATGCACCATCACATACAAGTCGCCGGGCTTGCCGCCGCGGAATCCCGCGCCTCCGGCGCCGGCCACCCGAATGGTCTGGCCGTCATCGATGCCATCCGGGATATCAACGGTCACACTCTCCGGCTGTTTCATCCGACCCGTCCCACTGCAGGTCCGACAAGTTTGTTCCGGCATCTCGCCCAGCCCCTTGCACTCCGAACACACCTTGGACTGCCGCACCACACCCAATAAAGTTTGTCGTACCTGTTCGGTGTAGCCAGTGCCGCCACATTTAGCGCAGGCCTTCATCTTTTTATTCGCCGACCCGCTACCGCCGCAGGTCTCGCACCTCGCGTCTTTGGACAGATGCACAATTTGTTTCCCGCCAAATATCGCCGTTTCGAAAGGAATTTCGATGGCTATCTCCAAGTCCTCGCCGCGTTTAATATCCGCCGGACTGCGCCGGCGAGCACTCCGCTGACCGCCGAAAAATGTACTGAAGATATCGTCAAATCCGCCAAAATCAGCGGTGTTGAATCCGCTAAAATCGAACCCGTCGAAGCCCGGCCCGGCGCCGTCAAAGGCACGCCCGAACTGGTCGTACTGCTGACGCTTCTCGGCGCTGCCCAACACCTGATACGCCTCGTTCACCTCTTTAAACTTTTCCGCGTTGCCGTTCTCGCCCTTATCCGGATGGTACTTTAAAGCGAGCTTCCTGTAAGCTCGTTTAATTTCATCAGGCGTGGCACCCCTTGCCACGCCCAAGATCTGATAATAATCCTTGGACATGATTGTTCGAACCTAGATCAAACTGACCGCGCCAGAATTGGCATCCACCGACGCCTTCAGCGTATCGCCTGTGCCATCGGTCGCTCGGTAAGTCACGAACCAGCTCAAATACTGGCCGGCGGGAATCGCGAGGATCGCCGACACTTCGAAGGTTTTATGCTGGGTCCGGAAATCGCTCCCGCCCCGCTGTTCGGTGGCTTTCAGCGCGTCCGCGTACGACAGCTTCCAGTATTTCACCGGGATCGGCAGTAGATCGAACGGCAAGTCCAGATCCTCCACCGGCATCAAGAACCGCTTTAACCGCTCGCCGTTTCTGGGCATATTTACCAGATAGTAGAAGTTGGGATTGGTAGCCGAGGCGTAGATGTAGTAGTTGGTCGAAAGACCGGTTTGGTCCGACAGCGAATTAATGAACTTGATCGATACCAACTGCAATATCGTGTCCGGCTGTAGGGTCTTGACCGCTGCTTCGGCGTTCTGGGTCTCCGCCGTCAAACTGGTCCGCAAACTGGCTGGGTCAGGTAGACCGGAACCACCGACCGTCGTTGTGGTCTGGTCGGTCGGGTTGATCACCGCCGTGTTATTGGCAACGGTATTGTCGGTGACTTCATTATTGACCGCCGTGTTCGTCTCATCCGCCGCCGGCCCGCGCCGACAGCTCAGACCAGCCAGCATCACGAACACCGTCAAACCAACTAACGACAGCACCAAGCTAGATCTTTTCATGAGAGATTCCCCAAATGCTCTTCTTACCAAATCATAGCACATTAACTGGTTGCGTCGTCCTTGTTCTCGTCGGGTTTTAAAGGTTCCTCCGAATTTGTCTCTTGTGTGAAATCGGCGTCTTTCGCGCCACCCTGTTGCTCGCCTTCCGTCCCCTGACCGCTAGCCGCTGACCCCTGACCGCTACCGTACATGGCTTGCCCGATCTTCTGAATTACGCCCGACAACTCTTCGGCTGCCTGCTTGATGGCTTCCGTATCATCCTTCTCCAGCGCGTCCTTGACCATTTTGATCCTGTCAAGGGTTAAGCCGCGGGTCGCAGCGTCCACTTTATCACCGGCATCTTTCAGGGCCTTCTCGGCGGTATAGACCAAGCTGTCCACCTGATTGCGAGCATCAATACCCTCGCGCTTCTTCTGGTCCTCGGCCGCATGCACCTCGGCCTCTTTGGCCATCCGCTCCACTTCTTCTTTGGACAGCCCACTTGAACCGGTAATGGTAATGTGTTGCTCCTTACCGGTACCTTTATCGGTGGCTTTCACATTCAGAATGCCGTTGGCATCGATGTCGAAAGTCACTTCTACCTGCGGCACCCCCCGAGGAGCCGGCGCGATGCTGTCCAACACGAATCGGCCGAGCGATTTATTGTCCGCGGCCATTTCTCGTTCACCCTGCACTACATGGATCTCCACGCTTGGCTGGTTATCCGCCGCGGTGGAAAACACCTGCGATTTACTGGTGGGGATGGTCGTATTGCGAGAGATCAATTTCGTCGCCACACCGCCCAAGGTCTCTAGACCCAGCGACAGCGGCGTCACATCCAGAAGCAGTACATCTTTCACATCGCCCTGTAGGACACCGGCTTGGATAGCCGCGCCCAAGGCGACGGCTTCATCCGGATTAACACTCTGGTTCGGCTCTTTGCCGAAGAACTGCTTGACCGACTCCTGCACGGCCGGCATCCGGGTCATCCCACCGACCAATATCACTTCGTTAATGTCAGATGTACTCAAGCCCGAGTCGGCCAGCGCCTTTTTCATCGGCTCGATGGTGCGAGCGATGAGATCAGCCACCAGTTGTTCCAGTTGCACCCGAGTCAGTTTCATCGCCAAATGCTTTGGTCCGGAGGCATCCGCCGTCACGAACGGGATGTTGATTTCGGTCTCCGAGGCAGTAGACAGCTCCATCTTGGCTTTCTCCGCCGCTTCCCTCAGCCGCTGAATGGCCAGTTTGTCCTCTTTCAGGTTCACGCCCTGATCTTTCCTAAATCCCCCAATGATCCAATCGATAATTTTTTGGTCGAAATCATCCCCGCCCAAATGCGTATCGCCATTGGTGGCTTTAACTTCAAATACCGACTCACCTTCACTTTCTCCAATTTCCAAAATAGAGATATCAAAGGTCCCGCCGCCTAAATCGTAGATGGCAACCTTCTCATTTTTCTTGGTACCCAGACCATAAGCCAAAGTGGCCGCGGTTGGTTCATTGATGATCCGCTTCACCTCTAACCCGGCGATCTTGCCGGCGTCTTTAGTGGCTTGGCGCTGGGAATCATCAAAGTAGGCCGGCACGGTAATGACCGCCTCGGTCACCGGCTCGCCCAAGAATGCCTCAGCGTCTCGCTTGATCTTCTGCAACACCTTGGCTGATATCTCGGCCGGCTGCCAGTTGCGGTCACCCATCGCAAACACCACTCCGCCGTTACTACCCTCTTTCACCGCGAACGGCATTAGTTTAATGTCGGCCTGGACTGATGCATCAGCAAACCGCCGACCGATAAACCGCTTAGCCGAATAGATAGTGTTTTCGGCGTTTGTCACCGCCTGCCGCTTGGCCACCTGTCCAACCAAAATCTCACCGGTTTTATTCTGGGCTACCACCGACGGCACTGTCCGTCC
>CAYOXG010000049.1:0-2457 GCA_964407885.1 uncultured Candidatus Saccharibacteria bacterium
TAGTATCGGCAAAGGACACTATGATTTCTCTGGCTTGGGCTTGGTTTCTGACTAGATTATCAATGTCGTAGATCTCGCCAGAACCGACCAGAGTACCATCGTCGTAGTTTTGCCAGGCCTCGGCTCGGATGTCGAAATGGGTGCCTACATCGTCGCTGTTCTTCAGACCGGCCCAGATGTGCAGATCGGACAAATTAGTCACCGCTCCGTCGGTCAACAAGGGATCAGCACCCCAGATGCCTACCTCCACCCATGGATTCCCGCCAGAGAAGTGGACTCCAGTTGAATCCTTGTACTTGGCCCGGGTATCGGTTGGAGCCGTCTCGTCCAAAAACAGGGTCGGAGGATTGTTGTACCCTCCTAAGCCGTGCAGATACAGAGTAGTCGGAGAGACCGTTGAGGTCTGCCGGTCACCCGTTGCCTGTTCAGAGCTATCATTAGTCGCCACGGGAGTAGCGGCTTTACAGCTGACCAGCCAGATGGCCAGTAGGAGCCACAACCACATTTGCAGATATCTTTTCATTGTCAAAGAACCTCCTAGGGGAATCCCCCCATGAACTTCAGGATACCTAACAGATTGGATTTGTTGGGCAAGGGGAGTATAGACCCAATCTGGGGGTGGGTCAATATCCCTAAGGAGCACCCAGAAACCTATTGACAATGTCTGAAAAGTGTGGTATCATGAAATAACAGGTCGTTATTTTGAGGGTCTAAAGAAGTCGCAGGGGAGAGAAAATGAAAAACAAAAATCACAGTCGGATTCTCTTGGGAAAAACCAAGCAAATGATCGCCAACCAGATAGTGGGGGGTGCGGTTATGTTGCTGATCAGCTTGATGGTATTCAACACCTTGGGAATGGCGGACGCCGCCAACTCTGGTTCTAGCAACCTCAACCTGACTATCAGTGCCGGTACTCTTGAAATCGTCAACGTCGGCACCAGTGTCCAGTTCAGCGCCGGTACTGCCGGTACCGCCTCTAATGAGTTCCAAAACCTGGACGGAAGTACGGTGCGGGACTTCCGTGGCGGTAGCAACTGGGATTGGGATTTGAACGCTTATTCGCAACCTTTGACGGGTGTAACAGATACCAACTATTTGATTTCCAATACTTCGCTGTCGCTGTGGCCGGGTAATGCGACTAAAGTCAATGTAGAGACCTATGATAATACCAAGCTGGGTAACGGTGTGGGTACTCGCGCTTTAAACGGAGATAACATTTTCTTCAACTCTGAAAACGGCCGGGCCGGTGCGGTGCGGTTGGACACGGCACTGTTTAAAGTCAACATGAACGCTTCCTTGATAGCACAAGATTATCGGGGCAATGTGACCCTGACAGTTATCGCCAGCTAACCTACCTCGATAGCATGCCTTGATTCCCCGTACAAGCCCCCTGACATAACCTGCCAGGGGGTTTAAAATGTGGATATGCGGGGAAAACAAAAAATACTTACCTTACTGGATAAGGGAAACACCGCATGGCTCGCCGCCGGCCCCACCGTGCTAGTAGCCAGCCGCTGGCTCTACCAATCGCAGTACCTATTCCATTGGGACTCGGTCCAGTTCGCGCTGGCGCTCCAGGGGTTGGACATTATGCGGCATCGCCCGCATCCTCCGGGATATGTCCTCTATATTTGGTTAGGCGACCTGGCTAAGCTATTGATGCGGGATGACAATGTCGCCCTGGTCACGGTAGGGATAGCGGTTAGTGTTATCGGCCTGTGGCTCGTGTTCTGTCTGGCTAAAGTTGTTTTCAAAACTGCCTGGGCCGGATATGCGGCCGCGCTGTTGTATTTGGTGAACGCCTCGGTCTGGTTCCACGGGTTGGTGGCCGAGATATATATAGTGGAGTCCACCATGGTGGTGGGAGCGGTCCTGGCTCTGTACTTGGCTTGGCGGCAGCCGACAATCGCTAGATGGTTACTGGCCGCCGGTCTATTGGGGTTGGTGGGCGGGTTCCGTCAAACCGCTGAACTGGCTCTGATCCCGCTATTTGTGTACGCGCTGTGGTCTAGTCGTTCCCATCGTCGCCAGTGGCTGGCGGCTCTGGCCGTCTGGGCCGGCGCTAATTTGGTCTGGCTGGTGCCCATTCTCATTAATACGGGAGGAGTAACTCTGTACTACGAGGCCCTAGTCCGACTGTCGCGAGTAGTATTCGGCGGCGACTATCTGCGGCTGGGGATCTGGGGACAGATAGTTAAAAACCTTAAACTGCAGTTCCAGGCGCTGCGGGTCGGGCTGTTGGGTGAGCTGATCGTGGGGTACTTGTTAATCTCACCTTATTTGATGCGAGCCACAAAACCGTATGTTGCCGACTGGCGACAGGTAGGTTTTTGGGCGCTAGCCATCGGACCGTTTCTGTTGCTGACGGCTTTGACCCTAGTCACCAATGCGGGTTATATGCTGACGCCGATCGTGCTGGCGGTGGTGCTGGTCGGCGGGGGACTGGCAGCGACGACG
>CAYOXG010000049.1:2467-3562 GCA_964407885.1 uncultured Candidatus Saccharibacteria bacterium
ACGCGCCATTTAATGAAGTGGTATCGCCCGCTTGGAGTGGGGATAGCGGCCGGCGCTCTGCTTGTGGGGATGGCGGGGTATCAGCTGTACAGTTTTTATTCGGTGCGCCCGGAAGCGTTCGAGTTTATCAGTAGCTCGTTGCCTTCGGTGCGACGGCACGATGAACTGTTGACCGAGATACTGAACACGATCAAAACTAACGGCGAGCCGGCCACCTCTGCCGTCTGGATTAACTCCTCCGACCAGATCATATTTTTTGGCCTGCGTCACATCCAGTACTATCTGCCGGCATACAATATATACGCGGGGGCTCCTCAATCGTTCGTCCGGCTGGATGATCTGAACATCTGGCATGTGCGCGGTCCACAGTTCGACAAGTTTGAAAAAACAGCGGTGATCCCGGCGGGGGTGACTAAACTCTTTACCATCCGGGCGACCTGGACATCCCTGCACACCCAATTCGAGATCCCGTTGCTCTTGCCGAACGATCGGACACTGGTCTACTACGACCTGACCGACTCGGCCACTCGCGATTATTTAAGTACGCAGTACAAGTTTGAATTCGCCACGTCATGAGAAAACAGCTCCGAATCGTTACGGGCACATTTTCACGGTGGTCTGAACCACTAACTGTCTGGCTAGTGTTCCTATTACTCACTGTGATGTCATTTAAAATTCCGGACGATCCGGATATGGGTTGGCATCTGCAAAATGGTTTTTATACGATCGCATATCTAGGTCCCCAGCACGGCGATGTCTACTCATGGACGATGCCGGGCTACCCCTGGGTCTCCCATGAGTGGCTGACCGAAGCGCTTATGGCGAGTTGGTATCGGTTCACCGGACTCTGGGGTCTAGCAGTTGCTTTTGCTTTGCTGACCGCTGGGATATTTTGGCTGGTTGCCTCGGCCGATCGGAGCAAAAAGATGTTGGCACCTTTAGTGGCGGTTGTCGGAGTCATGATCGCTTGGCCGATCATCGGAACGCGTCCCCAGATGATCACCCTGCTGGGGATGGCGCTCCTGATGACCCTGCTGTTCCGGTGGCGGGCTACTCGCTCGAGCAAACTTTTGTGGTGGATACCGGTCATTTTTC
>CAYOXG010000050.1:0-3465 GCA_964407885.1 uncultured Candidatus Saccharibacteria bacterium
GAGGCCGGATTCGACTTTGGCTTCGATGGGGGCGTCGAGTTTGGCGGCGGACTCCATCTGGGCTTTTACCATTCGAGCCACTTTTTTGACATCCTTGGTCGGCGCCTCCAGCACCACTTCGTCGTGGACTTGCAGGAGCAGTTTAGCGTCGGGGCTGACTCTGGGTAGTTCCTCGGCGATATTCACCATCGCGATTTTCATAATGTCGGCGGCCGTGCCTTGAATCGGCATATTGATGGCGGCGCGGATAGCGCCATTGCGGACGGCGGGGATACGGGACTTCACTTCGGGGAGGTGACGACGACGGCCGAACAGGGTCTCGACATAACCGGTGGCCAGCACAAAGGCGGTGACACTATCCATATATTCTTTGATCTTGGGGTAGAGTTCGAAATACTTTTCGATGTAGCGGCGGGCTGGGAAGACGGACATATGGGTGCGGGCGGCCAAGCCGAAAGCGGACACGCCGTAGATGATGCCGAAGTTGATAACCTTGGCGTTGCGGCGCATGGCCGGCGTGACATCTTTTGGTTTTACGCCGTTGACCTCGGCGGCGGTTATAGTGTGGATGTCTTTGCCTTTTTTGAAGATGTCTAACATCGTCTTGTCATGGGCGAGAGAGGCGACCACTCGCAGTTCGATCTGGGAGTAGTCGGCAGAGATGAGGCGGAAGCCCTTGGGGGCGATGAAGGCCTTGCGGATTTCGGCCCCGATATCCGAGCGGATGGGGATGTTTTGCAGGTTCGGGTCTTTGGAAGACAGCCGGCCGGTGGAGGTATCCTGCGCGTAGGTTGTATGGACGCGGTCATTTTTATCTACTAATTTGGGCAGGGTTTCGAGGTAGGTGTTGCGAAGCTTCTCCAGTTGGCGGTATTCCAAAATGTGTTTGATGACGGGGTGCTCGCCGTAAATCTTCTCCAGTTCGCTGACGGCGGTGGAGTAGCTCGACTTACCCTTGGTTAGCCCTTGGGCGGGGAGGCGT
Source organism: uncultured Candidatus Saccharibacteria bacterium (assembly GCA_964407885.1). GTDB lineage: Bacteria > Patescibacteriota > Kazan-3B-28 > Kazan-3B-28 > Kazan-3B-28 > Kazan-3B-28. Next base: position 983 of record CAYOXG010000050.1, read on the forward strand.
AGTTTTTTAAACAGAAACTCGGCCAACTGCCGGGGCGAGGAGATGTTGAACTCGCCCTTGGAGTATTTGAAGATGTTGGAAGTGAGCTTTTTCAGGCGAGCGGAGATCTGTTCATTGAGGGCGTGGAGCTTTTTGAGGTCCACCGTAATGCCGGTGCGCTCCATCTTTCGCAAGACCGGCTCGACTTTGGCGTCGAGTCGTTTGATCCCCTCGGCTCCGCTCGGGACTTTCTGCCCACCCGCCCCTTTCAGGGTCGGGCGAGGCGCCGATTGTTTAAAAAAAGAGCGCTGAACCCCCTTGGTCAGCGTACCCTGCGGTACTTTATCCATCAATGAGCGGAAACCGAACTCGTAGAAGAGATCGCGGACTTGGTTGGTATCAAACTCTACCGCCTCGGACTTTTTGAGATCCAGTTTGATAGGCACATCCATGCGGATGGTGGCGAGACCACGGCTTTGGAGGGCTTGTTTTTTATGTTCGCGCAGAAGGTCGCCGGTGCGGCCGGCAATCTTCCCAATATTTTTATAGATACCATCCATCGAGCCATATTCAATGAGTAGTTTGCGGGCGCTGATTTCGCCGATGCCGGGCACGCCGGGGATGTTATCCGAGGGGTCGCCGCGTAGCCCCTTGAAGTCCACCCATTGGGAGGGCTTGAGGCCCTTGGTCTTTAAGACCTCGGCCGGGTTGAAGACCACAATGTCGGCGAAACCCTTGCGGGGGGCATAGACGAAGGTATTGTCATCTACCAACTGTAAGGCGTCCATATCGCCGGTGGCGATGTAGGTGTCGATGCCCTTAGGCGCTTGGTGGGAGAGAGTGCCGATGATGTCATCTGCCTCAAAACCGTCTTTTAAAAACATCGGGATATTGAAGGTTTCGACTAATTTTTGGATGGCGGGGATTTGATCGTAGAGCTCCTGCGGGACCTTGATGCGGGTGGCCTTGTATTCTTTATATTCTTCGTGGCGGAAGGTGGGGGCTTGAGTGTCAAAAGCCACGGCAATATAGTCCGGTTTCAGCTTGGTGAAAATATTGAGAAGCATCGAGGCGAAGCCGTAGATGGCACCACTGGGTTGCCCCTGCGGGGTGGTGAGACCCGCTTGGGCGAAGGCGTGGAAGGCCCGATGAACGAGGGCATTGCCGTCGATCAACACTAGTTTTTTTCTAGGGGTCATGCCCTTATTATACCTTTCTTTTTGCCGCCATTTTGCTCACCCAAAACGGTGGTGCCAAAAGGGTGCCCCACTCACCAATTCAGTTGCCAAAAACCAAAATCACCCTTTCTGGTCTTAACCGCAAACTCCTCGGGCTAAAGCCCTCGTCAGACATGCTGATCCAGACCGGGTGATTTTGCTACTGGCAATCTGAATTGTCTCGATGGGTCCCATCAAGAAGGGACCTCGCTCCAAAGGGCCGGCAGAAATAAACAAGAAAAAGGCCTCCGGAGAGGAGGCCTTTTAGAGCGTTGGTTTTAGCTTACGGCGTAGGTGAGGGTCACATTAACCGTGGTCTGCAAACTGCCGGGCTGGACACTGGGGGCGATATCGCCGCCGCCCTTGCCGCCGAGACCATAGTACTGGTCTGGGCTTTGAGAATATTCGGTGATACTCACCAGCCGTCCCAAGCTGACTCCGGCATCGGAGGCCATCTGCTTGGCTTTCTCTTTGGCTTTTTTGATGGCGTCGCTGCGAGCGTCGGCCAGGGTCTTGTCCATATCTTCAACGGTGAACGAGACATCGTTGATCTCGTTGACCCCGGCGTTGGTGATGGCGACTAAAATGTCATCTACCTGATTCAGGTCACGGACGGTCAGGGTCAGCATGTGCCGGCCGGTGTATGAGAGCGTGCGCGGCGAGACCCCGGAGCGGAAGTCCTGGTTCGGGTAGAGGGTAAAGTCGGTGGTTTGGAAGTCCTTGTCTTTGATGTTGAATGGGTCGAGAGCGTTTTTTACATCCGTGATAGCGGAGTTGAGTTGGTCCTCAACGACTGCGACTGTGGCGGCGGTTTTGCTCACGCCAAAAGTTAACTTGGCCACATCCGGAGTGATATAAGCGGTGCTGTCGGCGTTAGCCACGATGCCCTCGGGCTGATTGGTGGCGGAACCGCTGTTGCGCAGTTGGTTCAGCCCAACGAAAGCCAACATCACGATGGCAACGATGGCGACTAAACCGAATAGTGTCCCGCCGCCTTTATTGGGGCGAGGTTGCGGAGCGAAGTCAGACATCGGCGGCGCTGGCGGAGGGGGCGGGGTAAAAGATGGCCCGGCCGGCCCCTCGGCTCTGCTCGGGACTGGCCGCGGGGGCTCGGGGAGGTTATTGATGGGGTTAAGATTCTCGTCGAACTCTATCATAGGGGCTCCTTTCTTAAAGATAGTTAAAAGTTATAAGTTATAAGTGATAAGTTGGGGATGGAGAAAGAGATTTTTTGTTTTTCTGTCTAAACCCCCGAGTCAAGCCTGAGGGTGACTGTCGAGGGTTAAC
>CAYOXG010000051.1:0-3310 GCA_964407885.1 uncultured Candidatus Saccharibacteria bacterium
TTAGTTCTATGCATATTTGTTTTGTTTATTCGGAAACTTGCCCAAGCGAATTGTCTTGTTCGCCTTCGACCCGAGGCAAAGCACTATTATCCTTACTGGGACTTTCCCCAATAAGCGGACTATTAAAGTTAGTGGCGGGCATAGTCGCGGCGTCCCAGATGACTTGCCCACCGATCAGAAGTTTGGAGAGTTGAATAGTGTCACCCTGCAGATAGCCAAAAGCCACGGCGCCGGCGCTGCCCATATACGGGATCAGATTTACGGTACTACCGGTTAAAAAGTAGCGTTTGCCGTCGGTTAATAGAACGGGTCTGGCTGTATAGGTGCCAATGTTACCAGTCAGGGTGACAAACCCTTCGGTCGGCGCCGTGACCGGCTGGCTCTCCCCCGTCGCCGGTTTGGCCGGCGTGGTGGGGATCAAAGTATCCAGTTCGTCGCGCATAGCGAGAATGCTTTGGCGAACGGTGTCTTGGCCGATGTTGCCATCAATAATGGTTTTTAAGACACCCCGCTGGGCATCCACGAATGACTTCAGCTTAGCCACTAAGTCAGCGGACGCGGTTGCGCCACCGCCTTTCTGCAGGGCCGTGACGGCGTTCCTGGCGTTCTCCAGAGCCAGTTGCGACTCTCGTACCACATTGCCCAGCTGGGCCTCGCCTGTGGCACTCAAGGCCTTCAGGCGGTCATCAGCAATGGCTAACCGTAAAGTTGCCCGGCGGGCGGGGTCGGTAGTCAGGGCGATCTCAACATTTTCTATCACTTTGCGGACCCTAAACAGCGGATCGCCGGGCGCCGCATCCCGAGCCAGCGCCCCGGTGGTAAAGGTGGCAATAAAGACCGTGACGATCAGCCCGACCGTGGCCGGCAGTCCCAACATAATTCTCTGGGGACGGAAGATGCTAGCCAGCCGGTTCACCGGCATTACCAGATCGGCCGCCGCGGTCTTGGTCTGCATCGCATCGATCAGGTCTAATTGACCTATCTGCTTAAATAACCGGTCACGGAGCTTCTGGCGCTGGGTTAACGACAAATGAGCGCCCCTGCCAAGGATGCTTAGTTCCTGCACCAGATTGTCGTGACTGACCGTTTTCACTATAAAAAATTCCTGAATGAGATATTTGAGAAAGAAAGAAAATTTGATTTTTCCCCATTTCCCAAAGATCCTGTCAGGAACCCTTAGGTCAGTTCTATTTGTCTAACTCGTCTTTGAGCTTCTTCAAAGCTCGGACGGTGATGGCGCGGATGTTGGCCTCTTTCTTGCGGACGATTTGCGCTACTCGCGCGATCGGCAGTTCGTCTACGAATCGCAGCCGCAGTACCTTAGCGTATTCTTCCGGCAGGCGCTGGAGCGCTGCTTCTAGTGCTGACGCTTCGCGGTATGGCTCTTCCCCTTCAAGATCGGCCATCTCCGGCAAATGCTCAAAAGAGAGTTCCTCGCGTCGGCTCAAACGGTAGTAATCCACCACCGCATTGCGCGCCACCGTATAGAGCCAAGTGGAAAATTTGGCGCCGGCTTGCGGTCTATACTGATGGATTTTTTGCCAGACCTTGAGAAAGATCTCCGAGGTGATATCCTCGGCTACCGGTACGAGTTTGGTCTTGAAGTAGACAAAGCGATAAACCTTATCCGCCCAAATCTCGTACAGCTCGCCGAAGGCCTGCTCGTCCCCCCGTTGGGACCGCTCGATCAGCTCCGCCTCGCGGGTGTTGGCAGTGGAAACTTTAAGCTGCAAAATAGCCATACGGCCATTCATTATCTATAACGAAAACCTCCCCGTCTTTGTGACAGGTAGGGGCCAAAAGACAATCCAGGAGCTGATAATGCATAGTTAACTTATTTGACAAGAAACTATTCGACTAGGCCCTGGCTAACGAGAGGAATTATACCTATCTACCCCAAGAAAAGCAAGCCCCGAAGGGGATTGTCATGTTTTTCTGAAGGTGGAGTGGGGAGCAGAGCCGCTTGCCTAATTTTTAGGTCGGCTTTTGCCGACGGCTCGATGAGGGGAGAACACACCTCGTTCTCCCCTCGTGATTATTACATCAGATGAGGTGGCCAGTTTGGTTCCGGCTCCGGAGTAACTGATTTGGGCGGATACCACGGGGATACTTGCTCCCAGTAGTCCTGCATCGCTTGAGCCACAATGGCGGCCTTGGCCTTGATGTCGGCGGCTAGCGCCACATCATCAGCCATATCCTGCTCGCTCACGATAGGCAGAGTTGGCAACTTGGCATCTTCGGTCTCGCTCTCGTCATCCTCACCCAGCTTCTTTAAGACCTCACGATGGAGCTCCAGCATCTCTTTAGCCGACTCCCTCTGCCACTCTTTTAAGCGGGCGCGGATAGGGATCGGGTTGAACTCACCCGCTTCGATCTGATCCAGCCGTGCCTCGCGCTTGGCGATGACCTCACCCAAGTGTTCAATAACTTTCTGATAGGCCTCTTTTTGGGCTTCGGTCTTGGCGGTAGTCAGTTTCTCCTCGAACTTATCCTGAACCGCATTGACCCGCTCGATGCTGGTAGCCAACCGCTCGATGGCGCCCTGCTTGCGCTCCTCGAACTTGGCCTTCATCGCCTCGGACCACTCGCTCGGGTCAAGGCCCTGCAGGGCTTTTAACTCGGCCGCCCGCTCTTCGCTGAATTTGGCCAGCAAACCAGCTTTGGCCTCGGGGGCTTTAGTCAGCCGCTCCTGCATCCGCTCAACCCACTGGTCAATCGGATAGAGCGCGTCCCCCGGCTTGGCCGAATCGGCCAGCGCGGCGGTGCCGCCGCCTAAGGCGATAACGACCGCTACAAACATAGGAATTAATGGCATAGCCAATCTCCTGTGATTAGGTATATAGTTGCTTTTCCACCCTAAAGTCCGCTCCTGCGGCTGATTTATTACAGCCATCAGCCGGGTCTTCATCCCCACCTTGGTGTCGGCAGACAAAGTGAACCGCTCCCCGGCTTGCCGGAGCAGTTCTTCTATCTGTTTATCGGTGTAGTTAGTCATCTGGGGATAGGTAAAAGTGACAAGTTATAAGTGATAAGTGAAAAGTGAAAAGTTGCGGTAGCCCTTCGACTTCGCTCAGGGAATAATATTTATTGGTGAGATTGGATAGATTGGTCAAATTGCTTTCTAAGCTTATCTAGCCCCCGCTTGGCGATGACCCGCAGGTGATTTTCCGTCTTACCGGTAATAGCGGCTATCTCGGAGTACTCCAGCTCCTCCACAAATTTGAGTTTGAGAACGGTCTGATAGAGCTCCGGCAACTGGTCGATGCTCTCGATAACCCGGGCCATCTCATCAGCCGTCTCGACTTCCGCC
>CAYOXG010000052.1:0-3278 GCA_964407885.1 uncultured Candidatus Saccharibacteria bacterium
CACGAGATCAGCCGGGATCACACTACCGTTATCCATGATTACAAGAAGATCAAAGAGACCATTCTCAACAATGAGTCCCTCGACCAAGAGATCACCCAGATAAAAATCCGGCTCTACGCTGTGGAATAGGTGGGGAGACCCCAGAAAAAGCCCAAGTTATCCCCAACTTATCCCCAGAGTATCCCCACATTGCCCCCATGGGCCGTTTCAAATAAACCATACCTAGGGACTATAATCTAAATACCACCCAAAACCAACACTCCTATACCTACTACTAAACTTTCTCTCTTATGAATGAAGAAATTTCCATAAAGGATGCTGTAAGTGTGGATATCTCGGTATCGATCATCTTGGATAAGCTAAAGGTAGCGCTTCAAGGAGTTGAACGGGTAGTGACTAGCCGGAGCACACTGCCGATTTTAAATAATGTTTTAATCAAAACCTCAAAAAGTGGGGTGGAGGTGGTGGCGACGGATCTAGAGGTGGGGATAAAATTTTTCTTGGGTGGCAAGGTAGAGAAAGAGGGAAGTGTGACGGTACCGGGCCGGACCCTGATCGGATTGGTAAATAGCTTACACGGCGATACTATCGCCCTGGAGAGTAAAAATAATATTCTTCAGGTGGTTTGTGGGGAGACCAAGGCCAGTATTAATGGAGTGCCGGCCGACGACTTCCCGGTTATTCCAGAGGTGGAGGGAGGACGGGTGGTTAAATTAAGGACTGAAGTATTTAAGGATTTACTGGCCCAAGTGGACTTCGCCGCTTCTTCGGAAGAGTCCCGGCCGGTCTTAACCGGGGTGTATCTGATCTCGGGTGGTAGCGGGCTGACCGCGGTAGCGACCGATAGCTATCGGCTGTCGGAAGCCGCCGCCAAGGAGAAACTATCCGAGGAGTTCAATGTCATCATCCCAGTCAGAACTCTGCACGAGATCAGGCGGTTGGTGGGCGACACCCCCCAGTTTGAGTTGCGACTCGGCGAGAACCAAATTATGGTGGCAACCGATAGCGCTACTTTGGTTTCTCGGATTATCGAGGGCGAGTACCCCAACTACAAACAGATCATCCCCCAAAAATCCGACACCACCGTGGAGATGGATGTGCAGGAGTTTAGCGACGCGGTGAAGACCGCGGCTATCTTCTCGATGGAGGGCTCGAACACGGTTCGGCTGAACATCCAGCCCAGTGGCACGGTGGAGGTGGTGTCCGAGTCCTCGCAGGTGGGTAACTTTGCGGCCAAAGTGAAAGCGGGGGTGAAGGGGGCCGGCGGCGAGATCTCGTTCAATGCCAAATATCTTCTGGACGGTCTGAACAGTTTTGACACCCCCCGGTTCACGCTGGGGATGACCAACAAGACCGCGGCTGGCGTCTTTCGCCCGAGCGGAGTCGAAGACCGATTGTACTTAGTGATGCCCTTAAGGAGCTAGGCGGATGCGCGTCTCTGCCCTCCGGCTCAACCATTTCCGCAACCTGGCCAGTTTGGATCTGTCTCACCTTGGCGAGGCGAGTATTTTGGTGGGCAAGAACGCGCAAGGGAAGACCAATATCTTGGAGGCCGTCTTCATCGCCGCTTCGGGCGAGTCCTTCCGGCTGACGCAGGATAAATACTTGGTCCAAAAGGGCGAGGTGGACGCGCAGATATTTATGGAAGCGGTGACGGACGATGAACGCGACAAGTTCGTTCAGTTGTTCTGGGCGGTGGACGGCGAGACCGTATCCAAGTCGGTGAAACTGAACGCGCTGGTGGTGCCGCGGGCGGACTTAGTCAAAACCATCCCGGTAGTCATCTTCTCGCCGGAGGATATTGATCTGGTGCGGTTGAGTCCTAGTCATCGGCGCAAGTTTTTGAATCTGGCCATCGCCAGGCACGACGCCGAGTACCGGCAGGATTTGATGGAGTACACCCGCATCTGGCGTCAGCGCAACCAGCTGCTGCTGCTCATCAAGCAGGGGCGGGAGACGGAGGAGGAGCTGGATGTGTGGGACAACCAGCTGGCCGAAGCGGGCGCGCGGATAGTTCGCAAGCGGGCGGACTTCGTCTCGGATATTGCCCGGACGGTGGGGGAGTACTACAGAACATTTGTGCCGAACGGCAACGGCGCCGAACTGCGGCTCAAGTATCAGCCCAGCATTGGGCTACCAAACAAGAACGAGTATTTGGAGTATCTGCGAAGAGTGCGGCGGCTGGATATTGCTCGGGCTACCACCACCCACGGCATTCACCGAGACGACCTGATGTTTATCTTAAACGACAGCGATGTCCGCTATACCGCATCTAGGGGGGAGTTCAGGAGCGCGGTGTTGGCGTTAAAGTTGGCGGAGGGCAAGTATCTTCACGATAAACTCGGCGATCGGCCGGTGTTTTTGTTGGATGACGCTTTTTCCGAACTGGACGATGACCGCAAGGTGGCGTTGGCCGAGGAGATGAAGCATTATCAGGTGTTTGTGACCACCAACGATGCCAACATCGCCACGCTGTTCGAGCGGCCGAAGATTTATGAGGTAGTGAAGGGCGCCATCGCCACGCCGACAGAAGAAGAATCCGAACTGGCGGCGGGCTAGCTGTCTCTGCCGTCATCCTGAACTTGCGTCAGCCCTCCGTAGCTCGGAGAGCGAAGGATGGGTTTCAGGATCTATGTTTGGCAAACGGGGCAGAAGTGAGTGGAGCGGCCACCGAGCTTGATACGTTTGACCGTGCCCTTACAGCCGAATTTGCACGGCTCGCCCTCGCGCTCATAGACGGCGAGGTGGTTTTGCATATTGCCAGTCGCGCCTTCGGGGGTGCGGTGGTGGGAGATGCTGGCGCCGGAGTATTTGATGCCCATTTTCAGAACTTTCAGAATGGCGGAGCGAAGTTTGCTGGCATCGGCTTTGGAGATGTCTTCGCCCTTGCGGGTGGGTTTGATGCGGGCGTAGAAAAGTGCCTCATCCGAGTAGATGTTGCCCACGCCTGAAACCACTTTTTGGTCTAAGATGATGGATTTAATGTTGCTCTTGGGCCGATGCTGGCAGATATCCCAGAGATATTTGGCGGTGAATGATTTATCGAATGGTTCGGGGCCTAAACGAGCAAAGAACTTGTCTTTGAGAATATCTTTGGTAGGGGTGAGTTTGACCCAGCCGAACTTACGCTGGTCATTGAAGTAGAGGGTGCCACGGGTTAGCTCAAAAATTACCCGGGTGTGCCGAGACGGCATACTTTTTGTAAAGTCATCCGTAGGATGACCAAAATTGAGCCGTCGAAGTCCGCCATAGCCCGCAGGGCGACGGCGGATGGCAGG
>CAYOXG010000053.1:0-3229 GCA_964407885.1 uncultured Candidatus Saccharibacteria bacterium
TACGTTTTTACCCACCCCTGGGAAAACAAACATTAAGTTGCTGGCCGCGAAAAAGAGCGTGAATTAACAAACTATGCAGAGTTTCACCCATCAGCCGGTTCTGACTGATGCCGTGATGGAGTATCTGGCGCCGCGCCCCGGAGCTACCGTAGTGGACGCTACGCTGGGCTTGGGCGGACACGCCAGAGCCATTCTCGAACGGTTGGGGGAAACTGGACGACTCATCGGCATTGATCAAGATGAACAGGCCTTACAAGCAGCAAAGCATAACCTTAGTCCGTACCAGAATCGGTTGGTTGTGGTACATGGCAATTTCCGCGATCTTGTTCAGTTGGTTCAGCGTGCCATCGGATCCGTACGCGTTGACGGAATACTTTTTGACCTCGGTGTCTCATCTCTTCAGTTAGACGATGCGACCCGGGGTTTTTCATTTAACAAACCGGCCAAGTTAGATATGCGTATGAGCGAGGGTGCGCTCACCGCCGAGCGAGTGGTGAACACTTATTCGGCTGACGAGTTGGCCCGGATATTCCGGGATTACGGTGAGGAACCCAAAGCGGAGGCCATCGCCAGACGGATAGTCGAGGCCCGACGGCGCCAGCCGATCACGACCACCAATCAGCTAGTCAGTGTCATCGGCGGCTATCTAGGGGCCAAGATCCATCCGGCCACGCGAGTGTTCCAAGCCCTGCGGATTGGAGTGAATGACGAGTTAGGCGCCTTGCGGGCGGCTCTGCCGCAGGCGGTGGAGCTACTTAAACCGGGAGGGCGGCTGGTGATGATCTCCTTCCACTCGCTCGAGGACCGAATAGTCAAACACTTCTTCAAAACTTTAACCACTGGGGGGAGCGGGCAGCTTCTCACCAAGAAGGCGGTAACGCCTTCTTGGGAGGAGCGCAAGACCAATCGGCGTGCCAGAAGCGCTAAACTGCGCGCTATCGAGAGATTGACCACATGATCAAACATGGTCTGAAAATCAGGTTCAACTGGCCAACCCGGCTGCGGATAGGTTCATCATCGATGACTTATTTAGCGTTGCTGGGCTTTTTTGGCGTGGGGCTCGTATATGTGTTGGTGGTCAACATAGTATCGAATAAAGGTACCGAGCTGCGGATCATCGAAATGGAGAACAAAAATCTGGCCAGCGAGAACGACCGCTTGGAGGTGGAGGCAGCGCGGTTGAAATCACTCCGAGTGATCGAGGATAACGCTTCGGGCGAGGTGGAGGTGGGGGATCTGGAAGCGCCCAAAGACGACACCGACAACCCCCAACCGGTGGCGGTGGTACCCAAACTAGTGCCCAGTGGACAACCCCACTATCTGCCGTCTTATAGTCAACTAGCTCAGCGTTAGGTTTTTCAAGCGCCTGCGCGGCGCTTAACCCAGCATTATCCGTCAGCTGACGGATAGCCAAAGCCGTGGCCCGGACAGTCCCGGGTCTATTCATTGGCTAAATCGCCGGGCGTTCCCGGCGGTATAGACCACCTGCGCCCAACAGCGATTTAGCTCAATTCAAGACACGCCGGCTCCAAAGGCCGCTATGGGACGCAGAGGGTAAGATATAATTGAAGGTATGTTAGATCGGGTGACGACATTGCAGTTGGAGCAGCGCTACCGGATCGGGATTATCAGTAGCGTGTTTTTTCTGTTGTTTGTCTTAGCGATCGGACGGCTGGTGGAACGGCAGGTGTTCGAGCATACTCATTTTGCCAAGTTGGCCAGAGAGCAACATCTTGCCAGCCAAGTGGTGCCGGCCCAGCGAGGCAAGATCCTGACCGAGGAGTCGGACGGCAGTGGGTTGTACCCCCTGGCGACTAATGTGACCCTCTGGGCGTTAACCGCGGTGCCGGTGCAAGTCAAGCGACCGGAGCTGGTAGCCAGCAAACTGATGCCTTATCTGGAGCAGGTCGAGGAGAGCGAGCTGATCGCCAAACTCTCCAGCCGGGCCCAATATCTGCCGCCGTTGAAGCGGAAGATCGGTGAAGAGGAGGCGCTGGAGATCGATGGTTTAAATTTGGCCGGAGTGTATCTGACCCCGGAGAAGTATCGCTATTTCCCCGAGGAAGCTATGGCGGCGCAGGTACTGGGGTTTGTCAACCGAGATGGGGTGGGCCAGTACGGACTGGAGGGTTATTTCAACGATGAGTTGGGCGGCAAAGCCGGATTTTTGGAAGCGGAGCAGGATATCTTTGGCCAACAGATCGCTTTGGGTAAACGCGAAAGCGTTAATCCGGAAGACGGGTTGAATATTGTCACCACCATCGATCGGGCGGTGCAGTACTATGTCGACAAGGCCGTCAAAGACGCGGTCGAAAAACATCAGGCCGAGCGGGGGATGGCGATAGTGATGGAGCCCAAGACCGGTAGGATCATTGCCATGTCGGCCTATCCGACTTTTGATCCCAACAACTACAACCGAGAGAACATCGAATACTTTACCAATCCCAACATTTCGCAGGTCTATGAGCCGGGCTCGGTATTCAAGGTCATCACTATGGCGGCAGGTATTGATGCTGGCCTGGTGGCGCCCAGTACGACCTATACCGATATCGGCGAGGTGCAGGTGGATGACCGGACTATCAAAAATTCCGACTTAAAAGCCCACGGGGTCCGGACGATGACGCAGGTGCTGGAGGAGTCCTTGAACACCGGCGCGGTGTTCGTCGTCCAGAAGCTGGGCAAATATCTGTTCAATAAATATCTGGGACAGTTCGGGTTCGCTGCGCCAACCGGCGTGGAGCTGGAGGGTGAGGTGGCGGTGCGCATCAAGTCGGTCAGAAGTATCTACGATGTCGATCTGGCTACGATGTCTTTTGGGCAAGGTATCGCAATTACCCCGATGCAGATGCTGGCGGCGGTCGGGGCGTTGGCCAATGACGGGCGGCGGCTGCAGCCCCACATTGTTGACAGAATCCTCTACCCGTCGGGGGCGGTCTCGATCGACCCGACTGTAGTGGGACAAGCGGTCAGCCCCCAAGCGGCGCAGTTAGTTTCGGCGATGATGGTCAATGTGGTGGAGAGAGGCCACGGCCAGCGAGCGAGCGTGCTGGGTTACCGTATCGCCGGCAAGACCGGCACGGCGCAGATCCCGGCACCCAACGGCGGGTATTTGGACGGATTCGGTAACACGATTGGTACCTTCGTTGGGTTTGGGCCGGTGGAGAATCCGCGGTTCGTGATGCTGACCCGGGTTGATCGGCCCAAGGATGTCCAGTTCGCCGAGAGTTCG
>CAYOXG010000054.1:0-3190 GCA_964407885.1 uncultured Candidatus Saccharibacteria bacterium
TGATTTTGATAATCAAATAATGGAACTGGCCAAAGACGCCAGCCAACAAAGCCCGGACTGGTTCCGCCAAGTTGGCGCTGTATTAGTTAAAAATGGTCAAATTATCGCCACTCATCACAATCTCCGCCTCCCTTCTCTTCAAGCCGCTTATGCCGAAGGCGACCCCAGAAATTATGTTCCACTTGGAACCAGCACTCACTTGCACAACGGTCTGCACGCTGAACAGTATGTTATTGCTGAAGCCGCTCAGAAAGGTATCTCACTGGAAAATGCCAGCTTATATGTTACTACCTTCCCTTGTCCGGATTGCTCAGCCATCATCGCTCACTCCGGCATTAAAAAATTGTTTTTTACTTCCGGCTACGCGATGCTAGATGGTCAGACCACATTAAAACAGCATGGAGTGGAACTTATTTTAGTCCAGTTGCAATCCGAGGATAAAAAAACTGCCCCATTTGAAAATGAGGCAGTCAGAACCGATTAAGGAACAACCTTGTACTTTGGTGGCGGACCGAAGCGAGCCGTGACAGCTTCGCCGACTTTAGGTACGACATACTGCGCGTGTAGATGACCAACCGTTGCCCCTGTCAAGGAGCCCTCGCCATCACGCATATATAGCACCCCGCCGACCACGGAGTATCGGACGACCAACCAGTCGATCACTCGAAGTAAATCGCCGGCCTCCAAGATACTCATCTCGCCTACCCGCCGTTTGTGGGCTTTGAGGATAAGAGTAAAATGCCACTCTGCCCCCTCCAACGGATATTGGTTCAGTTTGATCAACCACGACCTATCCTGATGAACAAAGTCCACTCGTTGGGATAGATGAGTCAAAGTGTGTCCGCCCGGGCAGAACGGACATTGATCAGATGTCTCGATCTCTTCCAACTCTGCCCGATAGCGAGAATTTCTTGCGTTCTCGGGATAAACAATCCTCTCATTCACCTGACGTCACCTCCCGCTCGTAGATCTCGAAGCAATAGCCAAAGAGGTTTTTTTCGTCCGCTTCGTGAGGAGCAAATTGCTTATCTAAACGCCAACCGACCGATTCAAACTCCGGGAAAAAGGTGTCGCCGCCTTCGACCTCGGCATCCACTCGGGTAAGATAGAGCCGGGTGATCTTAGGATGAGTAATCGCCTGCGCATAGATGTTGCCACCTCCGATGACAAACACCTCACGATCATTGTCAGCCAAATCTCGGCCAGCAACGTCAAACGCCTGATTCAAGGAATCCGCGACGATAATGCAGGGCATCCCTCCGCCCAGACCGTTCTGGGCATCAACACAATTGCTGGCGATATCGTAAAACGATGGTAACCAGTCGCGCGTGCGCGAGAGCACGATGTTCACCCTGCCCAGCAGGGGTCTGAACTTTTCGGGAATGGACATGAATGTCTTCCGTCCCACGATTACCACATTGTTCCCGTGACCGATCGTGGTTTTTTTGAAGTAATTCATATCGCCCCGCAGTTTACCCTCCCAAGGCAACTGACCATTCATACCGATGACACGATTGCGCGACATCGCCACGATGGTGGAAAAAATCAGATGAGCCAATTGGGCTACCTCCTTTTACAACAAAACTGGAAGATCGTATTCGAGCGGCGGATAATGGTCGTATGTCCCCGGCACTAGATCGACATGTTTCCGCCGTAACTCCCGAATGTCGGTAATGGCGTCGAATCCGTTGACAAACTCCACCTCCGGGAATGGGCGCGGTTCGCGGCTGATGAATTCCTCCATCGCCGGGATCTGGTTGTGGTAGATATGGCAGTGGTTGATGAGATGCACAAATCGACCAGCCCGACAGCCGGTGATGGCGGAGAGCGCCAATAATAGAACCGCATACTGAAAAGTATTGAACGGCACTCCGATTGGCAGATCGCCACTCCGCTGGGTCATCATTAGATCCATCTGATCAACGCCGTCAACTTGATAGATCACTACCTGCCAATCCCCATGACAGGGCCGGCACGGCATGGTGAACCCCAACTCGTCGGTCTCCACCTCTGGCGGGTTCCAATTGGCCACCCGATGATGCTTGGCGTAGCGCTCGGTTTTCAAGCGCCGCATCAATCGGTCGATCTGGTTCACCCCGTTAAAGTCGGTCCAGACCTTGCCATAGAACGCGCCCAGATCACCCACAGGCAAATTATTCCGCACACACATTTCGGATGTGCCCCACTTATCCCAGAACCAACATCCGAAACGATGCAAACCGGCAATGGTGCGCATTCCATTAAGGAAAGCACAAATTTCACCAACTGCATGACGCCAGATCGCCCAACCATCCGGTCCCGTCACACGCAAACTTCTTTGCGTATTGAGCGGAACACCGTTGCGTAGGTCATATTCGAATCGAACACCCGGATGAACTAAAAGGGGCTCTCCTTGATTGCTGGTGGGGATATAACATCCGCCATTGAGAATGCGCCCGACTGCATCAGTATACTGATAGTCAGGCGTTTTTTTGACGCAGTACTTCACAACCTCCTGACCCATGTCAGGCACCTCCTTCTTAAATTTTCAAGATTACAAAACACCCCTCCCCCTAGAGACGGATGTTCAAAAGCTAAATCATTATACCACCCCTAGCCGGTACTACCAAATCCGCCGCGGCTAGCACCGTTTGGCCTATCGATCTCCACAAAATCGGCCGTCTCTATCTTCACGAATATCCCCTGCCCGATCGATTCCCCGCGCTCGACTTTAACCGCTTGGTCGCCAATATTCTGCACCTGAAATTTCAACTCATCTTCCGGCCCCGAGTAATCTTGGTCCACCACCCCGATACTGTGCGGCTTAATCAGCCCCGGCTTTTTGATGGGCGTCGAACTCCTAAGCGCTAACAGCAACATAAACCCCTTCGGGGTCTGAACAATCACATTGCTTGGGATTCGAACCAATTCACCCGGATTAATAATTGTTTCTTCTCGCGTGACTAAATCAAACCCCACCGAACCCTTGGTCTTATAGATCGGCAACGGCAAGGTCTTGTCGATTCGAGTTATTTTAACTCTCATAATCTAACCAATTTATCCAATCTACACCAATCTAATCAATCAAACCGCGTAACAAGGTAGACAACCTAAGATTATCTAATCAATTAAACTTGAGTGGCAAGCAAATATCTTCTCTTGATGGTGGCTAAAATTTTAACTATTTCATCTGATTCAACTAATAGCGATT
>CAYOXG010000055.1:0-3173 GCA_964407885.1 uncultured Candidatus Saccharibacteria bacterium
GCCGATTCTCAAATCGGCCTTGCTGTATAATCCGAGCCACTCCTAAACCACCGCACGTTCACAAGTTCAAAGAAAGGAAATGAGATGGACAACAAACCATCTTTCACCAAGAAAGTCAGCCAATGGCGCGGCTTACCTCTGGTATTGATCGCCCTCGCCTTTGGTTCTTCATTTATCGTCTCACTGTCTTTCGACCGCGGCGTTCCCTTCGCCGTCATTTACGCCCTGGTTGCCGTGGCACTTACCGTTGTCACCATCGTCGCTCCTCTCCAGTACAAGGCCAAGGCCGATCTGGAGCTGGTCCGACTCTATGGCGGCACGGCCGAAGAAAGACGACTCGCCGCTCACAAGCGACTGGGGGAATTAAGGGAGAATCTATCCTGGAAGAATGTCCACAAGACTGCTTGGGAATACTGGAGCAAGGCGCTCATCGTTGGCGGCTATCTGGCCGTCTATGCCTGGGTAATGTACACCTTCTACGGTGTCCTGCCCGAAAATGCTTTCGCTATTCCCTTGTGGGCACTCGCCGTCATCTGGCTGGTCCTCCTGCTGTTCCTTGGTCGCGTCATGGCCGTAGTCTTGCTCTTGGCCCTCACCGGCATCATGGCCATCGTCTCGGTCATGGGACCCACCATCCTCCTTCAGTTTCTGCCTTACTTCTTCACCATGCCGCTGCTCATGGTGATGAATTTTGCCATCATGTTCGGTCCCTTGACAATTACGAACCTGATGCAAATCAAGGTAATTCTCCCTTTAGAAGGAGAAGATAAAGTCATGCTGGAGGATATCCGAGGCCTCGGCGATCTGGTCAAACAGATTGTCCGAACCCTCAACGTCTTCCAAAGCGGAGGTAAAAACGCCCTTTATCGGGAAAAGGGCATTATGATGTTCGGCCCACCGGGAACCGGCAAAACTATGACTGCCAGGGCGATTGCCACCCGGCTGGAACACCCGATGATTGACACGACCGGATCAGCCTTCACCGCTACTTTCATCGGCATCCCGATAATCATCATGCTCTACCTCTTCTGGCTTGCTGAAAATCTGGCCGCCTATTACGGTGGCTGCCTCATCTACATCGACGAAATCGATCAACTCGCCCGGGCCAGACAAGGGGTCGAAACCGGCAAATCGGGTAGCGGCTGGGACGGCAACTTTTTCTCGCTCCTGCCCCACGATCGCTTTGGCGCGCTCGGAGATCTGCGTTATGATTGCCCCGAATCTCTGGCCATCGCTGAGATGCACCGGACCCCGCCCGCGTCACCAATCGTCGACGGCATGTTCCTTGGCGGCATGGGTATGGGCATGAGCAACATGGCCCTACCCATCTACCTGTCCAAACTGGATGGCGTCCCTACCGCGCCGCTGTTTGAACGCTTCTGGCGCAGTAAGCTGAACCAAATCCTGGACATCTGCTACGTCCCACCCGTTATCCATATCGGCAAACGGAAGAAGAACCTCCGGGTTCCCCGGGCCAAACCCGTAGAGCCAAACATCCTGCATATGGGGTCAACCAACATCCCCGACCAACTCGACGGAGCGCTGATGCGGCCCGGCCGGTTTGGCTTACAACTGAAGTACGGACTGCCAAACAGTCCGGAAGCGCGGCTAGACATCGCCAATCTCTACTTTGACAAAGTTGAGATAGTCGGCCTGCTTCACCCCGAACTGCTTAAGCCCGAAAGACGGATGGAATTCGCTCACATCACCAGCGGCTTGTCTCCCGCTGAAATCATGCAGGTCATCACCCAAGCCCCAACCGTCCAAGCGGCCTTCGTCGCCCGGCTTCGTGACATCGCCAATATGATCAATGCTGGTGAAAAACCGGACGAAAGTGATGCCCG
Organism: uncultured Candidatus Saccharibacteria bacterium; assembly: GCA_964407885.1. Classification (GTDB taxonomy): domain Bacteria; phylum Patescibacteriota; class Kazan-3B-28; order Kazan-3B-28; family Kazan-3B-28; genus Kazan-3B-28. Next base: position 1,845 of record CAYOXG010000055.1, read on the forward strand.
TTTTTGGAAGAGCCATGGCCATGAATACGGTCAACCGGACTGGGACAAGCCCCGGGCCACCTGGTCCTCGTTAGTCGAGTCATTCCGCATAGTCCAGTTCGGCCTCGCCCAGCCTCTCAATACCTCCACGAAAATGAGAGAGGTGGTCGCAGTCCACGAAACCGAAGGTCATTTGCTCCCCCTGGCCGGCTTCTCCGGTGCTTCAATCAAGGCAGAAGCTATCTCGATTCTGCCCCGGGATAAATTCCTGGGAATAGTCAGCCATCGCCCGATCGAGCAGCAAGACCCCCAACAACAGTGGGTCTGGGAAGCCAGACTCCGCACTACTCTCGGCTCGATTGCCGCCGAAAAACTCCGTTTCGGTGACCACCGTCCCGGCGTTTCCAGCGATCTCCAAAACGCAACCCGCGTCGCTGCTGGTATGGCTGGCCACCTCAACTTCACCCCGCGTGCCTGTAACGAAGCCGACCGACAGCGCTATCTCGAATTCGGCCGCGGTCTCTTCGTTCCTGCACCAGCAATGCCGGGGGTGGCCGACCCGGTTGCCGGTGTCCTGGGTAACCGCGAAAAACTTGAAGATGTGTGCATTACCCTCGGCATGGCCTATGTCGATTCCTGGCGCCTGATCAGGAAAAACCAAGGCCTCGCCCAGCCAATCATCGACAAGCTCCTCGACCAGGACGAAATCATCGGTGATGAGCTTGATGTGATATGGCAAGAACTGCAGAAAAACATCAAGCAGCTAACACCCGCCGATCAAGATGTTTGGCCGCCCCTGGCGACACCCAATCCGTTCTATACGACCGAGGAGGTGGCGCAATGAACGCCTTACTCAAACGACCCACCGGAGTCGCACTTTCCGCATTGACCATTCTGAGGAAGATCCTGCGCAAATTCTTCCGCCTGATCCTGCTGATATCCCTCCTGGGCGGCCTGTTCACCGTCACCGCTCGCTATGGCGTTCCCTCCTACGAGGTACCCAAACCGCCAAGGCTGGAGGAAGCGGGTCTACCCCCGCTTAAAACCCCCAAGCCAATCCCGGTGGGGGGGCTGGACATCAATCTGAAAAGCGGCGGCGTCCAAATCGCCCTCGAACTCGACCGGCAGGCCGACGATGCTGACCTAACGAGCGACATCATCGAGATCTACCGCTGGGGGCGCGGTTACTTCAAGCCGGTCCTCTGTGGGCCGGAACACCCACCCAACATGTGTGTGGTGGGCTACGTCGACATTGTTCTGGTTGGTCGTGAGGACATCTTCACGCCCACCGGCCAGGGCGAAGGTTACGTCACCGTTGTCGAAATGGGTCTCAATCAGATTCAAATCGAC
>CAYOXG010000056.1:0-3106 GCA_964407885.1 uncultured Candidatus Saccharibacteria bacterium
TGAGCACATTAGTGATATAGACATCCTCGCGCTGCCAGCCGATCGTGGCTAGGACCTCCTCGAGCAGTTTCCCCGCCGGTCCCACGAACGGCCGGCCCAGTTCATCTTCCACCTTGCCGGGGCCTTCACCGATAAAGACCACTTGGCTTCCGATGTTGCCTTCGCCCGGAACGGCCTGGCGGCACCCGCCGCGGAGTGAACAGTGGTGAGTTTTGATATCATCTACCAGCGCTTGGAACTGGGATTTAGTATCGTCCATAGATCCAAATAATAACAACGGCGAGAACTAGGAGGAGTACTACCGGCCAGAACCCGCCCCAGTCGCGAGTTGGATGGGTCACCACTTGCGGGTTGACCACGAAATCGTCCTGCGGCGGGAGAAAGATCTGCCGGGCTTTGGTCAGTTTAGCTTGCGTAGCACGAAGTTCGGCGGCGCACCGCCCGCAGAAGATACTGTCAGGAGAGTTGACGTGCCCGCAGTTGTGGCAATAGACCATACTTAATGCTTACCTGTGTCTTTATTAAGAGTGGCTTTGTGGGAGAGATTGATCCGACCGAGATTGTCGATCTCTGTCACGACTACGTCTAGCATATCACCCTCTTTGACAACATCAGTGACCCTCTCCACTCGCTGGTTGGCCAGTTGCGAGATGTGGACTAATCCTTCGCGACCGGGGAGTACCTCGACAAAGGCGCCAAAGTCCATGATCCGGGTGACTCGGCCGCGGAACTTTTCGCCGGGCTTCACTTCCCGCATCATATCGCGAATGGTCTGGGCGGCTTGCTCACCCAACTTGGGATCAGTGGAAGTGATAAAGGCGTTGCCGTCCTCTTCGATCGAGATATTGGTCACCCCCTTGCCGCCGGCCCGGTCGATGATCTCGTTGATCACCCGACCGCCCGGTCCGATAACTTCGCCGATCCGGTCTTGCGGCACCTTGACCACGATGACCCGCGGCGCGAAGGGCGACAACTCTGGGCGGGGAGCGGCAATGACCTTGCCCATCTCGGCGAGCAGGAACTCGCGGGCCTGCTTGGCTTGGGCCAAGGCCTCACTCATAATTTGTTTCGTGATGCCGGCGACCTTGATATCCATCTGCAGAGCAGTGATCCCGTCGCGACTACCCGCTACTTTGAAATCCATATCGCCGTTGAAGTCCTCGATCCCGGCGATATCGGTTAGGATCTTGTACTTGCCCTCTCCCGTGATCAGACCCATAGCGATGCCGGCTACCGGTTTGGTGATCGGCACCCCGGCGTCCATCAACGACAGGGTTGAGCCGCAGACCGAGGCCATCGAACTACTGCCGTTGCTGGCTAGGATCTCTGACACGACCCGAATGGTATAGGGAAAGTCCTCGCGCGCAGGGATCATAGGCAGTAGCGCCCGCTCGGCCAAAGCACCGTGGCCGATCTCCCGGCGACCGGTCGTTCGCATCGGCTTAACTTCGCCGGTGGCGTAGGGCGGGAAGTTGTAGTGATGCATATAGCGCTTGGTAGTGTCTAGCTCCATCGTGTCGAGCATCTGTTCGTCGTCCAGAGACCCCAGGGTGACCGTGGACAGGGCTTGGGTCTCGCCGCGAGTGAACAACGCCGAACCATGCGGCCGAGGCAGGATCCCCACTTCGATCTGCAGAGGTCTGATCTCGGTGAGTTGCCTGCCATCGGGGCGTTTGCCGTGTTCCAAAATGTTCCGGCGGAACTCTTCGCTGACTACCTTCGAGAAGATATCGGCGACGACCATCTCGGGGTTCTCCTCGCTGATGAATTCTTCCCAAATCGCCTGACGCAGCGCGTCTAACTTTTGGTTGCGAATCGTTTTTTCAGGATGATAGATGGCCTCTGCGAGTTTGCCGCCCAGACGAGTGGCGATCGCGGTTTTCAGTTCGGCCGGAGGGGTGGCGATCGCGTAGTCGCCGTTAGTAACGTTAAGCCGCTTGATCATCTCGTGCTGAAGCGCGATGGCTGGCTGAAGCGCGGCGTGAGCGAACTCGATCGCCTCAACCATTTTTTTCTCGGAGACCTCGGAGGCGGCGGCCTCGACCATCATAATGGCGTCCCCAGTCCCGGCCACCACCAAGTCCAGCTGGCTCTTGATCCGCTCTTCGTAGGTCGGGTTTAATACGAACTGTTCATCGATCAGACCCACCCGCGCTCCAGCCACCGGACCACCGAACGGCGCGCCGGCCTGCATCAAAGCGGCCGAGGCGGCAGTGATCGCCAGAATGTCCGGATCGTGGACGAGGTCGGCCGACAGCACCGTGATAATGACCTGAATATCGTTGTAGAAACCCTTGGGGAAAAGGGGACGCAGAGGTCGATCGATCAGCCGGGCCGACAAAGTGGCGTCCTCGCTCGGGCGACCTTCCCGCTTGATAAATCGACTGCCCGAGATCTTGCCGGAGGCATAGAACCGCTCCTCATAATCGATCATCAACGGAAAGAAATCGATGTTCTCCCTTGGGGTCTGGGCGATGACGACGGTCGCCAATACGACCGTGTCGCCGATCCTTAAAGTGACCGAGCCGTTGGCTAGCCCTGCTAGCCGGCCGGTTTCCAACGTAAGCTTGGCTGTGCCAAGCTGAGCCGTAAATTGTTCCATGAGTTACTCCTTTGCGCCAAGATCCGGCTAGGAGTGAACCCGCACGGGGGCAAAGTCAGGAGTAAAGATAAATCCGTCTGACTGATTTACACTTACTGCTGACTTCACTCGGCCCAAAGGCGGATTATTTGCGGATCTTTAGCTTCTTAATTAAGTTATTATAGGTTTTGGGGTTATGTGACTCCAGATAGGTCAGCAGTTTGCGGCGATTGCCGACCATCTTGAACAGACCGTGCCGGGAGTGAAAATCCTTGGCGTGGGTCTTGAGGTGCTTGGTCAGTTCGTTGATCTTGGCGGTCAGGAGCGCGATCTGGACCTCGGCCGAACCGGTGTCCTTCCCGTGCGCCCCGTGACTGGCAATGATCTTCTGCTTTTTATCGGTTTTGATCGCCATCAGGTAAAATGTACCCCACCATAATATCACTCTAGGGGGGCAAAATCAAGGGTTTAATTTACGAATTTTAGGCCTCCAGCGCGGGTTTCGGGATGTCGGTCGGAGTAGCC
>CAYOXG010000057.1:0-3082 GCA_964407885.1 uncultured Candidatus Saccharibacteria bacterium
GTGTTTCATTTTGGCACCTGATCAGCAAAGTAGAGCGACTGCTTGTTCTCCATTATGGCCCACGGGGCCGTCCCGAAGGAGTAGCTGAATATGTCGAAAGTAAGAAAGCGGTCCTTGCGTCCGATGCGATAGATGACCGTCAACTCCGCCCGGCCATTGTGCAGGGTAACAAGTCGTTCGCTGATGTCCCGGTAGACGAGTGAAACGCGACTCCCGTCAGGATTCGTTTCGTAGTTGGTCGCATTAGAACCGACCCCACTGTTCTCAATCATTTTAGTGGGGTAATCGGGATCGGGTTTGAAGGAGGTTAGATTAGTCCGCATCCGTACTTGAACTTTGGTGACGGCGATGCCGAGTGCGTCCACGCCGAGTCTGTCCACTCTGAGTTTGTCCGCCAGTAGATTAGTGTCGTCAATAATCTGGCCGCTTTTATCCACCAATTCAACCGTCACTTTCAGCGGCTGGCCATCCACCGGCACCGTGGTTTTATCGAAACTCACCCGCAAGCTTTCGCCGGCGTAGGTCGGCTGCATCTTGTCGGCAGGCGGAGTTCTGTCAGACAGGATCTCCTGCCTCTCGGCCTGTTTATCGCTGGGGGTGGCCGGCCGGCCGAGTACTGAGGTAGTGCTCTTTTTGGCAACGCCACCGTTCAATTCTTTGTCTATTTCTATAATGTAGGAGATGGGGGTAGCGATCATACCGCCAGACAGCTGCACGATTTTGTCATTTTTACGATTCCGCCTAAACCTACCCGTTCCACTTACACTATTTGCTTCTAATAGCGTCTCACGATCGAATCCGTCACGCCCATAATCGGCCGAGTAATCGAGCGAGAATGGCGGACTTAACTGATCCTGCAAGAACGCCCGGATCGTCTTCCAGTCGCCAGAGAATGGCTCTTTGTTTGATCTAAAACCGAGCTGGGCGGGTACGTTACCAACCGCATCCATCAGCCACTTTAAAAATGGGGCCAACAGGGATACGCGGAAGTAGCCACCCATAGCCAAAACGACATTCTCGTCCAACACTACCAGAGAGGGGTTGTTTCCCAAGTATGATAAATTACTTCTCAAATCAGCTTCGTCGCTATACGCCTTGGCGGCGCTAGCCCGCATCCGTACTGGCAAGATAACATTTTTACCCGATGCCACCGTATTGGTTGTGGCATCAAATACTGCTATCCCCTCCGGACCAGATAAGAGATAGACATTGCGTGAGAGAGGGACAGCTTGCAGGGCCTGCCAGACATACTGTTCAACAAATTGCGATACTCGGTAGTCCATCCACCTTGCACCCAAATCGAGAGATCCTATTTTAAGACGAGGGTTGCTCTGAGTCAACATCTCACTCGTGGCTTGACTTACAGTCAGTTGGTCTTTGGATAACGGGATGACTTTGTCGCTAGGATCGTCGATGGATGGCAAGAGTTCGTTCACTGACAGCATATAAACTCCCGGGCGGGCAGTTCGTCCGAGTACGGTTTCTAGACCGAGTGCTTGTTCATCGTATCCTCGGTCAATAAAGATCAGAGCCGTTTCCACCCCGAATGTGTTAGTAGTTTTCATAACCACTGGCCGGCTTAATTCAGGCACGACCACGACACCGTAAGCCACCAACTGGCCCTGTCCCCGCCACGGTGGCTCACCTATTCGTGCTGGATCCAATACGATAATTCTAGATAAGTCACCCCCCGCAAAAACTACTCGGTCGTCAAACAGCCGCACTGCTGTATGGAAGGCAGACGGCGGCAAATCTTCCGGCAACCCGGTGAATGTGCCCTTGGCCAAATCAAACAGTTCAGCATTGGTACCAAAGGCCTGAATAGGTTTGATAGCGACATTTGTAGTGGAAGATGTTGACCCCGACATCTGTGATGGTTGACTTCCCGCCGGGGGTATTGATGGGTCAAAGGCCGTCATTGTATTGTCTTGTAGGCCCAGTGACATCGGCACACTAACCTCGGCCTGGCCCGCCACCCGTTCATCTCCAGATGCGGTTCCCATATCTGTCTGTGGCGCACCATTATCGGCACCGTCAGCAGTTTGCTCTGTAGCGACAGCGGCGGTGATGGTATCGATGATGTCAGCGTTCTTATTGATAACTATCGTGCTCAAGTAAGAAACATTGCGATATCGTACCTCGGCGGTGACAAAGATGGGAGATGTGTCCACCGCGCCGTCGGCCTTCAATATTAAATCGCGAACCCAGGTGTGATCCCCTGTTATAAATACATGAAATGTCGACGGTAGGGTGGTAAAACCTCCTCGTTCCACAAAATGGGCTGGCCCCTGGACAGTAATTCTGGCAGTAGCCACTTCGAGACTAGTGCTCTTGATGGGTTCCTTGAACAACATCCTGATCTGGGTGGTTTCGGCGGGAGCCAATCGTCGGGATCTGACAAGAGAGCCAGACCACCGGATTCCAACACACTATCTGCGGTCTTCGGCCGGCTTGTTGGGGTAATTTTCGGTTGCGGTACGATCTTTGTCTGCGCGACGTAGCGAGTGTTTTGGTATGTAACCACCAGGTCCACCGTTATGGGAACCCCCATAGCGCCCGTAGGGATTACCTTGAAAGCCAGGTCAGTGGGCACACTGCGGGGTTTTAATTCAGCTTGTAATTTTCGTGTGAATCTTCGCTCGCCGATCAATGCCCTTCTTAACTGGTTGGGTTCCACATAATCGAAATAAGCATTGCCACCAGACAGGGTACCTTTCACTTTAGCGGTCGGAAAGAGCTGATCCGGAGTATCGGGCCTTGACAACCTGCGCATGTCCTGGAACACCAATCTCATGGCAACCGTTTGGCCTACCGCCACGTCTATTTTCCCGTCTTTGTTTTGCGGTTCTACGTAAAAAGTAAGCTGTCCTTCTTGGGTTAATGGGTCATATTGTTCTGCCAATGACCGCTTTTTCAGATAATCCCGTTTAATGGTAATATCCCGTCGGTAGGTGGCACCATCGTAATCTATCCAGACCGTGACTGTGATATCGCCTAAATCCTTGTATGCCACATACGACACCACCCCGACTGACAGAGACGAAAAAGCGGCCAGGCGGGGATAGCGCGGAGGGATATTAGT
>CAYOXG010000058.1:0-3071 GCA_964407885.1 uncultured Candidatus Saccharibacteria bacterium
TATTTATATTCGCCGTGCCGGCGAACTAGCGCCAACTCGCTATGCCCACCGCTTACCACCAATGCCAAGAGCGGCAACTTTAACTTGGGGTTATCGATAAACCCGGCATAGATGTGCCCCAGCAAATGATTAACCGAGATGACCGGCTTGCCCCACAAGTAGCCCAAAGTTTTGGCCGCGTTCACTCCAACCAGCAACGATCCCAGCAGACCCGGCCCGACCGTCACCGCGATAGCATCGATCTGACGCACGGATAACTTAGCTCGCTTCAGAGCCAGATCGATCAGTGGATAGATCACCTTAAGATGCTCCCGAGAAGCCATCTCCGGCACTACTCCGCCAAAAGTCGCGTGCAGTTTTTCTTGGGACGCCACCAGATTCACCAGAACCTGTAGACCTCCGCCAGCTGGCGGACTCAACACCACGGCCACCCCGGTATCATCACAAGAGCTTTCGATGGCAAGAATTTTGGTCATGTGAGCAAATTATAACATAGAAAGAACAGTCCTGAAGCCACTTTTCTGCTATAATAAGCACGTATGAAACTACTCCCTCCGTCAGCCCTGACTCAAGAGATTTGGGACTCTGCCTTACTCACCCGACCTGATCGGCATTTTCTGCAAAGTTGGGCCTGGGGTGAATTCCAACTCAAGCTCGGCAACCCCATTTGGCGGTTAGCCGTTGAACACGATGGAGAGATCGTCAATCAACTGCTGGTAATCCGGCTGTCGCTTGGATTTGGTTGGTACATTCTCTATTCCCCGCGGGGCAGTATCGTCAATAAGCAGCTTTCAGCTCAACTCCAACAAGAGAGTGCCAAGCTCTTACTGCAAGAAATCAACCAGTTGGGCCAAACCAACCGAATTATTTTATTCCGGATCGACCCCAACGCCTTCGCTCACGATGCTCTCACTCTATCCTTCTATCGCTCAAACAATTTTATTCTAAACTCACGCAAGAATATTCAGCCCCGTCACATCCAGCTGGTGAATTTAGACACTAGCGATGAGGTTCTTCGCCAACACATGAAACCCAAAACCCGCTACAACATTAGCGTAGCAGCTAAACACGAAGTTTTAATCTCGTCCGACACCGGCGAAGAAGACATTAAAGAATTCGCCCAGTTAGCCACCCAGACCGGACAACGCCAGGGCTTTACTCCTCACTCGATCAATTACTACATCACCCAAATTCATACTCTCCATCAGGCCGGGATCGGCGACCTCCTGTTTGCCAAAAAGCTTTTTGATGCCGACGAAAAAACCATTAACGATGTACCTCTCGGCGGGATTTGGCTGGTAACCTTCGGCGACACCACTACTTATGTCCACGGCGCCTCCAGCGACGCCCACAAAAATCTAATGGCCCCCTACTTGCTCCACTGGTTCGGGATGACTATGGCCAAACGCCGCGGCATGCGCTTCTACAACCTCGGTGGGGTTCACCCCGACCCTAAACATCCGTGGACCGGCATCACCCGATTCAAACGGGGCTTCGGTGGCCAAGCAGTAGAATATATAGGTACGCTGGAACTGCCCCTGAACCTCTCGCTCTATCGCATCTACTCTGTCATCAGCCGTTGGCGCTAAATCCCTCTGTCATCCTGAATTCATTTCAGGATCCAGATTCTGACCTGCCTGCCGGCAGGCAGGAACAAGTTCCGAATGACTAAAAATTACACGTGAAGAAGTTGCTCAAAAAAATCCTCGGCCGGGCCTTCGCCCCCGATACCTTCCTCTATAATGTCTACCACAAGAGCCGAGGCGTTTTGGCCTCGACTTTTGCCGGCTTCCCTTCCCACAAAATGGTCGTCGTCGGTGTCACCGGCACTAACGGCAAGACCACCACCTGCAACCTGCTAGCCCACATCCTCGCCGCCAGCGGAGCCAAAGTGGGCTTATCCACCACCGTCAACTTTTGGATCGGCGACAAACGCTGGGTGAACGAGAGCAAGATGACCACGCAAAGCCCCTTCGCCCTTCAGGGGCTGCTGCGCCGGATGGCAGACGCCAAATGCAAGTACGCCATCATCGAAACCTCCTCGCACGCCCTCCAACAACACCGGACTTGGGGCATTTTCTATGATATAGCGGTGTTTACCAACCTGACCCAAGACCACTTCGACTATCATCGGACTTTTGAAGAATATCGCGATGCCAAGGCCAAACTCTTCCGCGAGCTCTACGCCTCCCCTCGCCAACCCGGCGTCCCCAAAGTGATGGTGCTGAACTTCAATGACCCGGTCTCAACCTACTTCGCCCAGTTCCCGGCCGACAACACCTTCTACTACACCGTTGAAAAAGAACTGCCGGCTGAAACTCGCGAGAGTTCCCTGACCGCCACCGCCCTGCAGCTCGACAGCAACGGCAGTTCGTTCGAGCTGCGGACACCAACCGGCTCCACCACCATCCGCTTGCAACTGCCCGGCGCCTTCAACATCCAAAATGCGCTGGCCGCGGCCAGCGCCGCGTTTGCTCTCGGCATCCCGCTCCACATTGTCAAACAGGGGTTGGAATCCGTTGCCAATGTCCCCGGCCGGATGGAGCGCATCAATGCGGGCCAGCCCTTCACCGTCATCTGCGACTACGCCCACACTCCCGATGGATTTGAAAAGGTCTTCTCGGCCGTGCGCGCCTTCTCACCCAAACGTCTTATCGCCGTGTTCGGCGCTACGGGCGATCGGGACAAAACCAAACGTCCGACACTGGGCCAGATCGCCAGCAATTTTGCTGACATCATTATCCTGACCGAAGAAGACCCGGGCAGTGAGGACCCGATGGATGTCATCAATCAGATCCGCCCGGGCCTAACTGACAGATTCCACGAGGGCAAAAATCTCCACATCCTGCCCGTCCGCAAGGAGGCCGTCCGCTACGCTCTGGAACTGGCCCAACCCGGCGACACGGTCCTGTTCTTGGCGCTCGGCGCCCAGACCAAAATGGCCACCAAGGCCGGAATGATCCCTTACGACGAGCGCGCCTTCATCAAATCTTTGCTACAATCGACTGTTGGGGTTTAACTCCCTGACAGTCATCCCCGCGCAGGCGGGGATCCAGACAAAAACCAAAAAA
>CAYOXG010000059.1:0-2564 GCA_964407885.1 uncultured Candidatus Saccharibacteria bacterium
ACGGCCGGCCGTTAACTTTGACAAAAGCGAAAGCGATACTGATAGTCCCGGCGATGATGCTAATAACGGCGAACTCGATGAAGAACAGGTACTGCAGGGCGTAGTACTGATAGGCGATGAAGATGATGGAGGCGCCGCCCAACACATAGAGGAACTGCTTTAAGGTCAGCGGCCCGACTAGCCGATCTTCACGAGTGACATCTTGAGGGATTTTAGTAGCCATAATTATCTAGGCAAACTGGAATTGAGTTTATTCATCAAGTCGATGTGGTCAGATAGGGTCATATTCGTGGCATAACCCTCGGCAGTGTCAATGTTCTTGCCTAGTTTGTAAGCTTGTAGCTGCAACTGGTTAACCAGATCAGCCCCGCGCTGGGCGACCCCTTCTGGCAAAACCTGTCCCACCGGTGTGTCCAGTTTCTTGCTGGCACCCGGGACTTGCTTGATCTGGTCTAGGTTGAACCGAATGTCAGTCCGGACATTTTGTTGCACATCGGGTGAAACCCGGCCGAAGTATTGGTTGACATTCTCGGTGTAGGCCGCTTCGGGCTGGCTGCCGCCGGCGATATCGGCGGTCAGAGTGTTAATTCGGTCTTGAACGGTAGCGCTCTCTTGTTCAAGACGGCTATGGCTAGTATGAGCGTTCAGGAGGCGCTTGATGGTGTCGTTTTGGTCGGGATGTTGGCCGGCAACTTGAGCCACGCCAATACTGTCGCCAAGTTTAGCGGGGTCGATGCCGGTATCGGCCAAGAGGTTTGCCAACTTGTCGCGAGTGCCCGGGTCGTTGATCTTGGCTTCACTGTCTCTAATCACCCCGTTGATCTGGTCAGTCTTGGCATCCGGCGACAGAGCGGTATTGCCTTGGATCGATTTGATATTGGCTTGCTGGTCGGGGGTCAAGGCAGCGAGTTCATCGGCCGATCGTTTAAGAGCGCTGTCGTCCTGGCGCTGGTCGGGGGTGCGGCGCAAAAGCTTATCAATGTCATGGGGATCAATGCCGGCTAGATCTCGCTCGCCGACTTGGTTGGTGAGGTCGTTGGCTATGCCGCCCAGTTTGTTGTTGATCTCCTCCAATACGGCGGTCTGGGCGCGCAGAGCATTAGCCAGTTGGTCCTGTTTCTGTTGCTCTTCAGCCAAACTGGCGTAGAGCTTAGCCGTCTCCCGCGGGGTGATCTTGGGAATTTCATCTCCCTCCTTGCCAACTTTGGAGATGCCAAACTTCTTCGGCAGGCCTGCCTTATCGAGCAGATACTGGCCGTCTCGGTCAGCGATCTCATTACGGTATCTGGCCGCTTCCTTGCCGGGCTCACCAGCCAAACGGAGGGCTTGCATTTTGAGGACATTAAAGAATATGTGGGCCTCGGAGGCGGCATCAGGATCCTTCTCACCACTGTCGCGGAACTTCTTGAGGGCTTCCTCGTACAGATTCTTGGTTTCTTCGGGAGTCCGTCCCAGCTCGTAAGAGGTCTGTGAGGCCTTGCCTAGATAGGACATATAGGCGATCTCCAACGTGGCCAAGTCCTCGAACCGGTAACTCCGGTCTCCGCCTCGCCAAGTAAGGCCCTTGCGGACCATATCTTTGATCTTACCTCTCTGTTCGTCGGTAGCCGTGTCCCAGTTGAGACCAAACTGGCTGGCTTTCTGTTTGAGCTCTAGCTCGACTTTGGCCTGCAACCCCAAGAAGTCCCGGCGCAATTGTTTGCCGGTCTCACCCTGCGCAAATAGTTTGCGTTGGCCGGCCTGTTGTTCCCGTATCGTTTGGCCGCGCCCGATGACGCCGGCGATCTTCCCATAGGCGGCTTTTATGACAGGGAATTTCATTGCCGTTTTGAAGGCGAGGTCTTTGCCCATAGCGCCGATAGCCCCCTTGGCCAATGTGGCGCCCATCTTGGGCAGAGTGTCGGTGAAGAATTTCGTGGCGGCGCTGATCGGGACCTTCAGCATCGTATGAGCGTTGGCGGCAGATAGCATCAGAGCGATGACCACGATGTAGTACATCAGTACGCCAAAGTCGGCGCCGGCCTCGCCCTGGGCGACCAACGCAGCTTGGTCAAAGACACTGGTACCTTGAGTGCTGCCGGGCTTAAGCCGGAGGGCGATACCCAAAAGTAGATACGCCAGCGGAAGCACCAAGACCCAGCGGATGAGGTCGCTCCACCAGTTTTGGGCCATGCTTTGGAAGTCTTTGTGGGGGAGCAAGCTCAAAGCAAACTGAATAGGAGCAAAAATGACTAAGAGGATAAGGCGCACGCCCCGTTCGATTAGGATAAAGGCCAATCGGAAGAAAGCGTAGGTGGTAAGGGCACCAACAATTAGCAACAGTAGGGCTAACCCGATGTAGTTTAATAAGTCCTTCCAGTCGAACACTTTGTCAAAAAATCCGCTGAAGTTAAATGCGCCTTGGTCAGACCAGAATAGGACGTAAAGATCTTCGCCCAGCCCGATCAGGGGGTTACCGACGCCGGTAGAAAACAAGCTCACCGAGTTTTTGAGGGCATCACCAACCTCGATCATGACCAAAACAATGCTATAGCTTAAGTTGGCCAAAACAACGGCGGTGACAA
>CAYOXG010000059.1:2574-3030 GCA_964407885.1 uncultured Candidatus Saccharibacteria bacterium
CCGCCGGTGCGGGTGATGATCATAATGGCGAAGGCCACTAGTGCCAAGAAGAACAGGACGTTGGCGACATTGCGCATTAACTCCCAAGCGCCGAGGATGACCTGATTTTCCAGAATAAAGTTTTGGCCAGCCAAGATCCGGTCAATAAAGAAGAGGAAGACGGTGTTGAGGGTATTGAGCAAGGTTAATAGCCCCGCAACCAAAAGCCCCACTACCCCCTTGATGATAGTGGGAGCGGCGGCAAGACCAGCGATCAGACCGATTAGCCAAGGCATAGGTGTGTTTTTGTTTTAAGAATCAGGTTGGCGGAGTCCGAAGATAATCATTTGATTATAGCAAAAAATGGGCGATTAGTCAAGATGGAGATGACCGTCCATGATCGGGCCAACAGATAGAGATTTTGGGCAAACCCCTGAAAATCAGGCATAATGGGAGTGATTTACCAATAAGAGCCGA
>CAYOXG010000060.1:0-3025 GCA_964407885.1 uncultured Candidatus Saccharibacteria bacterium
CCCGGCTGTGGTCTGCGATACATTAGTCGGCGAGGTGTTGCTGGCGGTAGCCCGGAACCGATAGGCGCCGGCCGCGGCTTGGGGGGGGAAATTGATAGCGTTGTAGGAACGGCCATTGATCATAAATAAATTAGTGGCCTGTGCGATCTGAACATCACCGGTGGAGAGTTCGGTACCGGCTAAGGAATATCCAAAGATGGCTCCCAGCACAACCAAAACGGCTAGGGAGGCCTCTAGCTCTTTCTCGACCAGCTCCCACAGGTTGTGGAAAACGGAACGCTTTTTCATTTTTGTTTTTACTTGACGACTGGTGCTATATTCGCCAGCTTTTCGTCTCATTGTAGCACAAAAATCAGATTATGTCAACCCTTATCTTTATGTATGATCGGATGGACGGATGACGGAACTAGAGGATGGATCCCCCGGTCAAGCCGGGGAATGACGGTGAGGGCAACGTAACCCAAATGGCCTAATTCAATTGAATGGTGTGTTCGGGGGCGTAGACGGACCCGCTGGGGGTCAGCTCGCTGGAAAACAGCGTGAGGGAGGTAGCGATGTCGGTCGGCAAGGGCGGGGCGGTTTGCCACTCTTTTAGGAGTTGGTGGAATTCATCAGAAACGGCCCGGTGATTAGCGCGAGCTAATGTAATGTGGGCGGCGAACGGTTTAGCATCAATAGCAAAGCCAGCGGTGGCGAGTTGGGCGCGCAAGTCGTTCGTCAGTCGCGTTAGTTCGGGCGTGAGTTGGACCGGCGCCCAGATGCCGCGGGGGTCAGTGGGGTCGTTGAAGATAACAGGATGGCCGGTCGTCAGCTTGAGTGGAACGGTCCGGGCGGCCAGCCGGTCAACAATTTGTTTAAGAGTGAGTAGACGGTTGTCGTCCACGTAGCCCAAGAAGACCAGCGTGATGTGCAGCTGGTCTTTGCCAACTAACTTCAGCTCACGGACTGCGCTCAGTTCATCCATCAGGTACCCCAGCTCGGTTTTGAGCTTCGGGGGCAGATTTATTGCGATAAACAAGCGTTTCTGCATATACTATGATTATCGCATAACCCCTAAGTGGGACTGTCTATGTTACACGCCGTGATAGTGGCCGGAGGGCAGGGGACCCGGCTGTGGCCGGTCAGCCGCCGTGACAATCCGAAGCAGATCAAACCCTTTGTGGGCGGACGAACCATGCTCCAGAAAACCTACGCTCGGCTGAAGAGGATAGTTCCGGTCGAGCGGATCTGGGCGGCCACCAATGTGGTCTATCAAGATGAGTTTCGCCAGCAGTTGCCGGAGATGTCCTCCGAGCGGCTGATCTTGGAACCCGCCAAGCGCAATACGGCCGCGGCGGTGGGGCTGGCGGCCGCCATTTTGTCCAAACATGACCCAGATGCCACCATGATCAACGCGTGGTCAGACCATTTTATTCGCCTTGAAGATGAATACAAAAATAAAATTTTGCTGGCGGAGAAAGTTCTGCAAGCGCATCCCGATCATTTGATAGACATCGTGGCCCAGCCAGAATACCCGGCGACTGGGTTCGGGTATTTGGAAGCGGGAGACAAGTTGACGGTTTTGGACGGAACCACGGTGTATAAGGCAACTAGGTTTGTAGAGAAACCCGACCTGAAAACAGCACAGGACTATTTGGCGGCTGGCAATTTTTATTGGAATACAGCTATCTTCGTTTGGAGAGTGCAGACCCTGTTGGCGTTGTATGAGAGATATCTGCCCAAAATGTATGAGGGACTGATGAAAATTCAAGCCGCATGGGGGACAGATACGCAGGAACGGGTTTTGAACGAGGTGTTCCCGACCCTAGAAGCGATCTCTATTGATTACGCTATTTTTGAAAAGACCGACAAGTTGGCCCTGATTCCGGCCGAACTGGGTTGGCGGGATGTCGGCAGTTGGCAGGCCATCTACGACATCTTGACCGAGACCAAGGACGGGGTGGTGCAGAAGGGCAAGGTGATGGCGGTGGACGCCAAGGACACCTTGATCTTTAACGAGAACGAGGGTAAGTTGGTGGCTGTAGTCGGAGTCAAGGATCTCGTCATCGTGGATACCAAGGATTCGCTTTTGGTGATGCAAAAGAGCCAAGATCAGGATATTAAAAAGATCATTACGCAGTTGGAAGAAGAGGGGGAGATAGAGAAGTTATAAATTAAGGCAACCCCTCGGTCCGTCAGCTGACGGACTCGGGGTGACAAGATGTCAAAACGGATTTGGTTAATTAGCGTGATCGGGCTGGTGCTGGTGGGCGCCATTATCGTGGACATCCCGCCGGTGGCCAAATTTTTGGGGCTGGGCGCCAAACTGGCAATCCATCAAGGCCTCGACCTGCAGGGCGGGACGCATCTGGTCTATCAGACCGACCTTACTAAAGTGGACGAGGCGGGGGCAAGCGACGCGGCCAGCGGGGTGGTGGAGGTCATCCGCCGGCGGATCGACGCGCTGGGGGTGACTGAACCAACCATCCAAAAGACCCGCGACAATAGCCGAGTAATAGTGGAGTTGCCCGGCGTCAGGGATGTGGACGAGGCCATTCAGCTGATCGGCGAGACGGCGCAGTTGGAGTTCATGGAGGGGATCGAGGGGAAGAGTATCGAGGGCAACAACTTCAAATCGGAAAAATACGAGGACTGGCAGGGAGTGGGTCTGACCGGCGCCAACTTCCAAAAAGCCGAGGTCCAGTTCGATCAGAGCGGTTCGACGCTGGTGGCTCGGCCGCAGATCGGTATCCAGTTCGACGAGGCGGGGCGCAAGATATTTGCCGAGGTGACCGGCCGAAACATCAATAAACCCTTGGCGATATTCTTGGATAGGGAACTGCTGTCGGCCCCGACGGTGCAAGGTAAGATCGACAGCGAATCGGCGGTCATCACCGGCAACTTTGATCTGCCCAGCGCCAAAAAGTTAGCCATTCAACTCAATGCCGGCGCTCTGCCGGTGCCCATCACCTTGGTGTCGCAGAGTAATGTCGGCGCGACTTTGGGCACCGAGTCGGTCCAGAAGAGTATCGTCGCCGGGCTGATC
>CAYOXG010000061.1:0-3015 GCA_964407885.1 uncultured Candidatus Saccharibacteria bacterium
GGTGCCAACCGCGCTCAACGCCTCCCCGACGCCGGGCGCGGCGGTGAAACCGGTGACCTGCACCGGCTGGGACGGTCCGGCCTGTTTGATCCGCTTGCCGGTGTAGTCCTCCATCGACCTGACCTTACCAAAATGCGTCCCGATCACGACCGGATCCCCCACCTTCAAAACGCCTCGCTGGATCAGTAGCGTAGCGACGGCCCCGACTCTGGGGTCGTGTTTGCTTTCAATGATGATACCCTCGGCCAGTCCGGTAACCGGCGCCCGCAAATCCTGCAAATCGGTGGTCAACAGTACTAGTTCCAACAATTCATCAATTCCCTGGCCGGTCTTGGACGATACCCCGACGACCACATCTTTGCCGCCCCATTTTTCCGTGACGATATTGTGCGCGGCCAGTTCTTGTTCCACCCGCATTATATTGGCCTCGGGCTTGTCTATCTTGGTGATGGCCACCACAATCGGCACCCCGGCCGCCCGAGCCAATTCAATGGCTTCAATGGTCTGCGGCTTGATCCCGTCATCGGCCGCCACGACCAAGATGGCCGCATCCGTCACCCGCGCGCCTTGGGCCCGGATGGCGGCAAAGGCCTCGTGGCCGGGCGTGTCCAAAAAAGTTATCCGCCGACCTTTATAGTCCACCTGATATGCCCCCATATGCTGGGTAATGCCGCCCGACTCGCCCTCCACCACTTTGGTCTTGCGAATGTAATCCAGGAGCGAGGTCTTGCCGTGATCAACGTGACCCATCACGGTGACGATCGGCGCCCGCGGTTCGCCGGCGGTCTCAACCGGTCGGTCGGTCGCCTCCTCTGCCACCACCGCACCGGCCTCCGCCACCGCCTCGAACCCCAAATCATCCGCCACTACCGCGGCGGTTTCAAAATCCAAATTATCGTTGATGGTAGCTAGCACGCCATTGCTCAAAAGCGTCCTGATGATCGTGGTTACCGGCACGTTCACTAACTCGGCCAATTCCTTAACCGTTAGAATGCCCGGCAAAATGATCTGTGGTTTCTCGTCTGTCATCCCGTTAGAAATAAAAAGAACCGCTCAAAAGCTACTAACTTTTTTAGCAGCCCTCGCTCCGCTCATCTAAAAAACAGCTTTAGTGCTTCATAGCGGCAACGATCTTGGCTGCGGTGGCTGTGCCGATACCCGGCAACGCCAAGAGCTCGGCCTCGGTCTTTCCCCGCGCCTGCGCGGGGGAACTGACCCCGGCC
Source organism: uncultured Candidatus Saccharibacteria bacterium (assembly GCA_964407885.1). Lineage (GTDB taxonomy): Bacteria > Patescibacteriota > Kazan-3B-28 > Kazan-3B-28 > Kazan-3B-28 > Kazan-3B-28. Next base: position 1,224 of record CAYOXG010000061.1, read on the forward strand.
GCTTGCAATTTTTTGATGATGGCGGGGGTCAGCCCCGATTTGGCCCAGTCGTCCCCGGCAGGCCCCTCGGCTTGGCTCGGGACAGGCGGCCCAGCGGACTCGCTCGGCTCCACCACTCGCGGACCGGTCAGCGCTTTCAAACTCAACCCCAGCCGATGGCTGTCCGGCCCCAGATCGATCACTTTCAACTTCAATTTGTCACCGACGGCGACCACCGCGGCCGGGTCAGTGACGTGTTCGTGAGCCAGCTCCGAGATGTGGATCAGCCCATCCACCTCGCTCGGATTAACCTTAACGAACACTCCGAACGGCATGATCTGGGTTACCTCCGCCTCCACCTCCTGACCGATGGCGAACTTGGTGATAGTCATCAGCCACGGGTCGTCCTGCAACCGCTTCATGGAGAGCGAGATCTTGTCGTCCTCTATGCCGATAACCGCCACCTTGACCGTATCGCCGACTTTAGCGAAGTTGCTGGGACGGTCCACCTTACCCCAACTAATTTCGGAGATGTGCACCAATCCCTCCAATTTTCCAAGATTTACAAAGATGCCAAAGTCCACCACCCCGCTGATCTTGCCCTCCAGAGTATCGCCGACCTTAATGCCGGCCACCAACTCCTCGAACTCGCCCTTGCGGGCCACCCGCTCGGAGAAGATGAGCTTGTTGACGCTCTTATCCAGATCCAACACCTTGACCTGCAACATCTTTCCCTCGAACTTGGATAGACGACTCAAGATCTCGTCCTTGTCGCTACCCACCCGAGGATAGTGCTCGGGGGCCAGTTGACTCACCGGCAAGAAGCCGCGCAACCCGTCGGCCTCGACTATCAGTCCGCCGCGATTGGCTTCTATGACTTTGACTTCAAATATTTCATCACCGCGATGGCGCGCCTCGAGGGCCTCCCAGCCCTTGTTCTCCAAGGCGTCGCGCAAGCTCAAGACCATAAAGCCCTCATCGCTCTCGGGCAGGACCACCGCGGCGGTCACCCGATCGCCCACTTGATAGTCCGGCGCGGAGATGCCTTCCTCCATCAATTCACGATTGCTGATCATCCCGATGAACCGCCCGCCGTCTATCTCCACCCAGATGCGGTTCTTGGTCACAGCTGTCACCTCCCCCACCACCAGATCACCCGCCTTGTAGATACGCAAAGAATCGCCGGCGGATTCCAGCAGTTGAGCGAACGGACTGATTGTCTTACTCTTAGGCACCATCGTAATCTACCCGAGCGGCATTCAAGCCCCGGGGAAGAGTTAAGATTATGACCTTATCAAATAGGGCTATATATGTCGGCAGTATACCCCGCCCCTCGCTGGCGGTCAAGCCCAGAGCCGAAAACTATTTCTTCCCCAAAAACCTCCGCAGGTAGACATCCTTATCCGCCCGGCTCCCCCGCTGTTTCTGCCGCTCCGGATAGTCCACCCGAATAAACCTCACCAAATAATAGAGCGCCACCAGCACATAGATAATTAGCAGCGCCGGCCACAACCGCCAAGTGAAGTACGGGATCCCCTCATAGCGGAAGAACAACCACAGCAGACCCAGCCAACCGATGATGAACCCGATGCTGGTAGCCCTCAGCGCCACCTCCCGCCCGAAATAAGCCCAGCGCTTGGACTTCGCCCGCACGATCAACCCCCCGATCAATAGCAGGATCAATCCGACCACCACGACCCCGAACCCCCAAAAGGTCGATTCAAGATCGTTCATAAAATAGTAATCGAAACGCAAGAGATGCGTGAACGCCATAGTTATTTCAGTTTACGACGGATGAATTTAGATTTGGGTT
>CAYOXG010000062.1:0-2976 GCA_964407885.1 uncultured Candidatus Saccharibacteria bacterium
TCGCCCCCGGAGCCGCGGTCGTCCGTTCATAGGCCACTATTCCCCCGCTATGCTGACCCGGGCTGGCTCCCGGCGGAACCGCCACCGAGAAACTTACTTCTGCCGTCTTATTCGGCGCTATCACCACTGCCCGCTGGTCCAGTGTTATCCAGCTGCCCACATTGCGATTTTCTTCAGCGGTTTTGACCAGAGTATAACCCCCCTCGACCGTATTGACAGCATCCAGGGCTTCCAATACTACTGTCTTGGTTTTGTCTGAACTGTTGGTGATAATTAGGACATCTTTAACCCCCTCACCGGGATTCAGAGTATAAACAAACCAACTGCGAGTTGGATCGTCCGGCAATGGCTTGGGGATAACCCCGATCCCGCCAGCGGCAAATACTGCCGGCGGGAGACCTGCCAGCAGTAGCGTTAACCCGATAGTCCAAAGTTTTGACGTTCTTCCCATAACCTTAGCGTTTCCGGCCAGGTAATTTGGCTTTAGGTATCCTAAGTTCCTGCCCCGCCTTCAATATGTATGGTGGTTTCAAGCTGTTATGCTTGGCTAACTCCCGCACGCTGATGCCAGCAAAATCGGCCACATCTCCGATAGTGTCACCCTTGTCGGCCACCAGAGTCGTAAATTCCCGTACCTTACTTCCGGTTATTCCTCGACCGCTGGCCTGATCCGCCAGCAGTTGAGGTGTCTTGCGCTTAAACAGATGCCCAAAAATAGTCAGCCAAAACTCCCTATCGGTGAATAAGCTACTATGCGAGATGCGCCACTCGGCGCCGGTATGTTTTCCGACCGGTACTAGCAGTTTATCCCCGGGTCTCAATTCATATGGCCAGCGCACCAGATTGAATTTGGCCAACACCCGTGGGTCGATTCCCAATTTGGAGCTGACTTTCATCAGCGTATCCCCCTTGGCCACCGTGTACACTTTGGTCTTTATCCGCATCCGTTGAACAATGATCCAATACAGCCAAGCCGAACGCAACAGGTGCAAGATGAATATAATGATCAGTAGTACCAGCAGCTCGGTCCACGGAAATATCCAAAACACATACCGAGCGGTAAGGACTTCATCGGGCAACATGGTTTTACTCCCGTCTTCATCCACCTGTTCCCGTTCTCCTAGATGGATGTCAAAGTGGGCAACAAATCTACCAAAATAGGGAGCCCGACGGATCCATTCCTTTTCTCCGGTTTGGGTCTGACCTCGACCAATTTTTACATACTGTGCCGCTTCCTGCCGACCTACCCGACCAAACAGTCCCTGTACAGTGATATCAATTGTGGGTTTCAGGGTGACATTCCCTCCATTATCAAAAGTAATGGCAAAAGCCATCTTTTTGGTAAATAGCTTCCAAAATGGAAAGACACGATGGGTGATCTTAGAGACCTTGAGCGTCCGATCAATAGTTCCAGGTACCGTCATATAAACTCTGACCCCGCTCCGAACATTGATAGACACACCTGATCCCTGGGTCGGGGTTTTCAAGGGGATGGCCTGGACAAACACTGTGGCCATATGATCTCCTACATCGGCTTGATTAAAGACATGGATGGTGAAACCGATTTTGCGCCGCGTGCTGGGCGGTAGCACCATATCGCTAGTTGCTATTGTTATCCAGGTACCCGGCTCTTCAGGGGCGTCAACAGGTAGCTGTACCTGAACCACTTTATCCCCTTGCAGCTCAAACCCGCTAGGGAACATAAACACCCGAACTGATTCACTGGATGTATTTTGGACATAAAAAGCGTCATTGATGGTCTCGCCCTCTTTAACGATCAAATCAAAAACATTGCGCTTGGCCCCGGTCGTGTCTTCAACCGGTTCCATTGAAACGCTACCCAACAGCGCCCGCGCCGGCACCATCCACGCCAAAGCGCCCAGCACTAGCGCAACAACGACTCCCCACCAAATTGTTCGTTTTGGTAATCGCACTGATAAGTAATTCAGACCAAGCTTATTATCTGGTAAAAACTAACCCTTTTCAATTACCCGACAGAAGTAGCGCGAACGCGTTGCCAAATAGTTGCCGTCTGGTCTCGATAGACCAGTCGCCATTGGTCAGACGCCAAACCGAGTATTGTGTTCAACGGACGACTGGTGTAGACCAAAACGGTATCTACTCCCCACCTATCTAATATGCCGAGAGCCACGTCTCGCCGGTCACCCAAGATGTTGCTAAAGTCATTAAAAATCCGAACATTTCCCTTTTGCCAAATGGCCATGCGTCCATCAATAAATACTGGTTTCTCCGGCAGCTGCCAAATCAGATATCCACCCCAGTTATACTCGTTGAACATATCCCCGGTCAGGGGATGAGTTTTAAGATACTGAACGGCTTGGTAGGGATACCCGCTCATCGCCGCGTACCGGGCTGGATCAGAGATCGTAGCCGCGCTTCGCCCAATGTGCCACCAACCAGCTACGGCCACTAGCGCGGCCAGCGCTCCCCAGCCCAGCCGATGGCGCAGCAGGTCGGTTAACCCGACCGGCCACAGAATCTGAGCTTGATCGCTGATGAACGGCAGAGCGGCAACGGCGAACAGCGGCAGATGGCGCCATGAGCCGATCGCTACCAGGAAAAATACTACCGCCAAAGTTAATTTGGTGTGGTCCGCTTTGAACTTAGCTGCCGCCAGCATCAGCAGAACCAGCACCCCACCAATCATTAGGTTGTAGCTGCCCTGGGATGTGAAATCGATCGGTAGCCATTCGGCTATGCGGTTCAAAATGTCCGCCTGGGTCAGGGTTGACCAGATCTCATCATAGATGCGCCAACCGTAGGGATTGAGAAGGGTTACTGCCGCCCCTGCGATTGTGGCCAGCCCCAATCCCCAGAGGTCGGCCCAGTCCAATATTGACGGCTCGTCTCTGACTGAACGCCTTAACCAGATCCAACGCAGAAGTTCCGCCCCGCCGAACACGGCCACAACCAAAAACCCGGCGGCAAAACCAGCATGCAGATTAGCCCATAGCA
>CAYOXG010000063.1:0-1170 GCA_964407885.1 uncultured Candidatus Saccharibacteria bacterium
ATTTCCCTCGGCTCGTGCAGCGCAATGTCAAAGTGCAGGTGCTCGGCGAACTGACCAGATTCCCGGAAGCGATGCGGCAAGGTATTCAACAGGTAGTCGAACGCACGGCTGGCTATAGCGGGCTGGTGTGGAACCTGTGTCTCGACTACGGCGGGCGGGCGGAGCTGGTGCGGGCGATGCGGCAGATAGTCCGCGAGCAGGTTCCAGCCGACCAAATATCCGATCAGACCATTGCCGATCGGTTGTATTCGGCCGGGATGCCGGATCCGGATATGGTCATTAGAACCTCGGGCGAACAGCGTTTGAGCGGGTTTTTATTGTGGCAGAGCGCTTACGCCGAGTTGTATTTCATCCCGGTCTATTTCCCGGCTCTGACCAAAGCCGACTTTGATGAGGCGCTTAGATGGTATGCTGGCAGGGAGCGGCGTTACGGCCGGTAAGTTATGAGCGTTTTGACTATCATTGTATTTGTGTTTATCTTCGGTCTGCTGGTGCTGGTGCACGAGTGGGGCCATTTTTGGACTGCCTTGCGGTTCGGGGTGAAGGTGGAAGAGTTCGGTTTTGGTCTGCCGCCGCGGGCTTGGGGAGTGAAAAAGAACGGTATTGTCTACTCCATCAACTGGATCCCATTCGGCGGCTTTGTCCGGATCAAGGGTGAGGGGATCGGAGGCGATCGCGATCCAGATTCTTTGCGCAACAAATCTTACGGAGTGAGGTTCTTGGTCACCGCTGGCGGAGTGGTGATGAATTTTCTGGCTGCTTGGGTCCTGCTAATGTTCGGATTCTGGCTGGGGATGCCGCCGCTGTCGTCGGATGCCAGCCGATACATAGCCGATCCCAGTCGGCTGACCTCGACCGTGCTGGTGTTGGGCGTGGACGCTGATTCACCGGCTGACCTGGCCGGGATCAAGCCGGGAGATACGATCCTGACCGCTGACGGTCAGTTGCTTACGATGGTGTCGGAGTTGCAGCAAGCCATCGCCGGCAAGCGTCGAGTGAACATCGAAGTGGACCGCGGCGGGGAACGTCTGACCCTGCCGGTGACTACCGTCCGCGAAGAAAATCGCGAAGTGATCGGGGTATTGGCCGATGAACTGGTTTCCCAAGTCCGATATGTTTGGTGGCGGGGGCCCTATTTCGCTCTGCAGGAGACGGGTCAACTTTTCCGCC
>CAYOXG010000063.1:1180-2794 GCA_964407885.1 uncultured Candidatus Saccharibacteria bacterium
CGTTCAACTGATCGGCGGATTGATCTCGACCGGCGCGGTGCCGGACATCGTGGCGGGTCCGGTGGGCATCGCCAAGATCACCGCGCAGGCGGTAGCGTTGGGATTTTTATCGGTGTTGCAGCTGATCATATTTTTGAGTATTAATCTGGGGCTGATCAACAGCGTGCCGTTCCCGGCGTTAGATGGTGGGCGGTTGCTGTTCTTAATTATCGAGATGGCACGCGGCGGAAAACGACTGAAGCCGGAGACGGAGAACGCGGTTCACAGCGTTGGGTTCCTACTGTTGCTGGCATTCATTTTCGTCGTGACTTACAGAGACGTATTTCGGTTAGTTAGTTGATAATGGCTAATTTGCTTGACGGGAAAACAGTGGCGGCGGCGTGGGCGCGTCAGTTGCGCGGCCGATTCAAGACGACTGGCCAGTTGGCGGCGATCTTGGTAGGGGACAATCCTGCTTCGGTCGTTTATTTGCAGAAAAAAGCCGAGATGGCCAGTACCCTGGCGGCGAAATTTGAGCTGTACCGCTTCTCGGCTGGCGCCAGCCAAGCGGTGGTAGAAAAACAAATTGCCAAGTTGAACGCCGACAAACGAGTGGCGGGAGTCATCGTCCAGCTGCCCTTGCCGAGTAGATTTGACACCAGTAAAGTTGTGAACGCCATTGCGCCCAGCAAAGATGTCGACGGTCTGACGGACGCCAATATCGCTGACAGGCGGATGCTGCCGGCCACCGCGGCGGGGATCTTGAAATTGCTGGACGCTTACCGGATCAAGCTGTGCGGCCAAAAGATCGCACTGGTGGGCTTCACCCGGCTACTCAATATTCCTCTAAGTATCTATTTTGCCGGACTAGACAACTCGGTTGTCGTACTACAAAAAGGCACGCGGGATATGGCCGAGTTGAAGTCGGCTGACATTGTGATCACGGCGACGGGGCAGCCACGATTGATCGCCGGTCGGCAAATTAAGTCCGGTGCGGTGGTAGTGGACGCTGGCGCGAGCCGGGTGGGAAAGAAGTTGGTAGGAGACGTCGACTTCGCCTCCGCCAACCGGCGAGCCAAGTGGATAACGCCGGTGCCGGGCGGAGTGGGGCCGATGACGGTAACGGCGCTCTACGCCAACCTATTATCGGCGGCAAAACTTCGCTCTTAAGACCGGTTTCTAGCTCTATTGACAGGGGTGGCGCTTCCAGTATAATCTGAACTATCCCCGGGGCCAATGGCACTCAGGGCAGAATAAATTATGGGAGTACAAGAGTTGTATATCTCGCACGAAGGTATCGAAAAACTTAGGCGAGAGCTGGATGAGTTGAAGCAACAGCGGGTTGAGATCGCCGAAAAGATCAAAGACGCCCGTGAGTTTGGCGACTTGTCAGAAAATGCCGAGTATCAAGAAGCCAAGACCAAACAGTCGTTTATCGAAGGGCGGATCGAGGAGATCGAGGCGACATTGAAATTGGCTAAAGTTATCGATGCCAAGAACAACGCCAACGGTGAGATTGGGGTTGGTTCAACTGTGGTAATCGATGGCACAGGTCGCGAAATAACTTACCAGATCGTCGGCTCCAATGAAGTTAGCCCGGAAGAGGGCAAAATCTCAAATGAATCGCCGCTGGGG
>CAYOXG010000064.1:0-2595 GCA_964407885.1 uncultured Candidatus Saccharibacteria bacterium
CTACACCTACCTCCCCATGGGCTTTCGAGTAATGCGAAGGATCTACACTATCATCCAAGAAGAGCTGAACCAGATCGGCGTCGAGGATATGTTGATGCCGGTGGTTCACCCGGCCCAGGTGTGGAAAGAGACCAACCGATTTTACGAGGTTGGGCCGGAGCTGTGGAAGATCCAAAATCGGAGTGAGGAGGACTTTGTGCTAGCGATGACCCATGAGGAGGTGGTGACTGACGCGGCCAAGAAAATTATTCAATCGTATAAAGACCTGCCGAAGTTAGTCGGACAGATCCAACTCAAAATCCGCGACGAGGCCCGACCGCGCGGCGGACTTTTGCGTCTGCGCGAGTTCACTATGCAGGACGCCTATTCGTTTGACAAAGACGAAAAAGAGTTGGAGATGTCTTACCAAAAATTCATCACTGCCTACAAGAAAATATTTGAACGGGTTGGCATCAAGACGGTGATGATAGAATCCGACACCGGCGCTATGGGCGGCCTAGGCGCGCACGAGTTTATGATGATAACTCCCTCCGGCGAAGACAAGATCGTGACCGACGGCCAGCGAGCGGTCAATGCCGAGAAGGTCGGCATCACCAAAGAAGAGGATGTCGACTCCCCCGCCGCTGCCTCCAAGATCGCTGAATTTTTTGGCACCAGCAAAGTTGATTTCATGCGCGGTATCGAAGTCGGCAATATTTTCAAACTCGGCACCAAATATTCTGCCCCGCAAAAACTCAACTATTTGGACGAGAACAACCAACAGAAACCCGTCATCATGGGCAGTTACGGCATTGGACTGGATCGGTTGATCGCCTCTATCGTCGAGGCCAGCCACGACGATAAAGGTATAATCTGGCCCAAGTCGGTGGCTCCCTATCAAGTTCATCTCATCTCGCTGGGTGATGATGACAAGATCTGGGAGGCGGCCAATCACATTTACGAAGAGTTGTGGCGGGCTGGAGCGGAGGTGTTCTTTGACGACCGGACCGCCTCGGCTGGTGAGAAACTTTCTGATGCTGACCTTATCGGCATCCCCGTCCGCGTAGTTATCAGCGAGAAAACCCTTAAGGAGAGCTCAGCCGAGATCAAGACCCGCGACCACAAAACGCCCAAACTGATCTCGCTTACTAAACTAGTCAAAGAGCTGTCATGAATTTGCTCGCGGACTTGACCCAAGCCATTCACACGGCCATCAAACAAGAATGGCCGGATTTGACCATGCCGGAGATCGCAGTAGTCGCTCCGCCGTCGGCCGGTGGACCGGGGTTCGGCGACTATTCTTGCGCGGTAGCTCTCGCTATCGCCAAACAAACCAAATCCAAACCGCTAGCGATAGCTGAACAGTTGAAAAACGCGCTGGGCAAACTTGAATTTATTACCGATATCACCGTCACTGCACCGGGATTTGTGAACTTCCATCTCGACTACTCTGCTCTCGCCCAGATTATCCTCGGCTTAAACTACAAACTACATCCGCCAGCTGGCGGACTAAATAACAAACTACGCAACATCGTCATCGAGCACACCTCTATCAATCCCAACAAGGCCGCTCATGTCGGTCATCTGCGCAACGCCGTGCTCGGCGACTCACTCACTCGGTTACTGAAGTTCGTCGGCCATCAAGTTGAAGTGCAAAACTACATTGACGACCTCGGTTTGCAAGTAGCCGACAGCGTGGTGGCCTACGAGACCTTTGGTGAACCGCCGGCCGGGACGGCTTGGGACAAGTGGCTGTGGGAGATCTACGCCAAAATCCAGCACCAGTATAAGGATCAGCCGGAGCTGGCGGAGCGGCGGGAGGTCGTCTTGAAGGAGATGGAGCAGAGTGCCAACGAGACCGCTAAGCAGATAGTCGAAAAAATGGTGGTGGCCCACCTGGCCATCCTAGAGCAGTTTGGCATAGCTTATGATTTGCTGGTCTATGAACACGATATTGTAGAGAGCCATCTCTGGGATGGGGTGTTCACCAACCTTAAGGGTAAAAACCTCATTATCCAACCCGCTACCGGCAAAAACAAAGGGGCTTGGCTGGTGGAGTTCGGCAAAGGTGGCGATGAAGACAAAATTTTGGTTCGCAGTAATGGCGTGCCGACCTATGTAGCTAAGGACTTGGCCTACGCGATGTGGAAGTTTGGGCTGACCCCTCCCCTGCTCGACTATGCACGGAAGCTCAAGCGAGTTGATGAGGTTATCACCGTCATTGACGATCGGCAGGCCTACCCGCAGGCCGTTATCAAACAGACGATGGCTAAACTTGGCTATCAGACCGAAGCCGAGCAGTATCGGCATTTGAGTTACGGGGTGGTGAAGTTATCGGAGAAAGCGATGAAGACATTGAGCCAAACCACCACCGACAAGGGTACTTACTCGATGTCCGGACGAGCCGGAGTGGGCGTGATAGTTGACGATTTGTTCAAAACAGTAATGGACACGCAGATCAAAGAGCACCGAACCAAACCCGATACCGCCGAAAAAATCGCAGTCGGTTCTATCCGGTACTATATGCTAAAAACCCGTCCCGAACGGGAAATAGTTTTTGATTTTGATGAGGCCTTGCGTACGGATGGCAACACTGGTGTCTACCTGCAGTACGCG
>CAYOXG010000065.1:0-312 GCA_964407885.1 uncultured Candidatus Saccharibacteria bacterium
AGCTTTAGGGTGGGCGTGGTGATCACCAACGCATAATCGGTCTCCCCCAACGGACCGGCCCCCGCCTGATATAAATGCCACCCGCCGGTGATGACTAGTAATCCTAGTAAAAGGGCTAGGGGGAATTTGAGCTTGGCTAAGTGTTCCATTAGGGGTTGATATTGGTTTTGGTTATCTCCTAATTATAGCAAAAAACTCGCTCCCAGTCAAGATTTTTCTTGACTAACAGGCGGGGATGTGCTACACTTTTGGCAACTTGATCTTTAAAGGAGGGGATGGCTGATGCCAACGGCGCCCTCCGCCGAAGCCACC
>CAYOXG010000065.1:322-2567 GCA_964407885.1 uncultured Candidatus Saccharibacteria bacterium
TTAAAGGAATTCGAAGTAGGCCTTCCCTACCTGAAGGGCCTGACCTACCAACCGGAGCAGAACCAGTATGACGGTACCCGCTTGGATCTCCGGGTGATGGCGGAGAACGACGAAGAGGCCATACGGTTAGCGATCGGCGAAGCCGTTCGTCTAAGGGACGCCGGGATGTACGACCTCCGGAATGTTCGGGGGGTAGAGATAATCAAACCCGAGGTTTCTCCCCGCCATTCGCCGACCAAGCCATTCCGTTACTTTGGGGCCCTGCTCGGTCCGTGCCTGTATGTCGTTCGGGCACTCTCCAGACGGCAGGCCGAAAATTGGATTTGGCCACAATGCTTCGATGTGGAGGCCATGGCATGGTGTGAGATTTCCATCAAATACCATGGCCCCAGGCCCAAGATTGTTGCCCGTCCACCCAAACCGCCCCAGAAATTGGTTCAGACGGTCTTCCGATTCGAATTCCCCGACAACTAGCCCCGCCATACACAAGTGATGGCGGGGCTTTTCTTTACTTATTTACTTTACAGGTACGGCAGGTAGGCCTGCACGCTGCTTCCGACTGACAATCCCTGCCACAGGATGGCGGCCAACAGGGCCGCGAACACGATTACCAGCATCCAAAACAACCAGTGCGGGGCCTCGTCGTTGTCCTCCGGCATCTGGATGATGAAAAAAGATTTTTTCGGTTTGGCCTTGTCGAGGGCCTTCCGCACTTTACCCGTCAATTTCTTTTTAGGCGCCATCTCCCTTGCATTATAGTTCAGATAATAACGATCACAAACTCTCCCTTGGGTGGACGAGCTCGGAAATGAGTAATGGCTTGATCGATCGGGAATCGGAGGATCTCTTCGTGGAGTTTAGTTAACTCGCGGCCCACTACCACCTCCCGCTCTCCCAAAGCCGCGTGCAGTTCATTTAAAGTTTTGATGACTCGGTTGGGCGATTCAAATAGCACTATGGGCAACGCCGCCGTTTTTAACTCGCGCAACAGGGTCGCCCGACCTTTTTTCTTGGGCAGAAAGCCCAAAAAGATGAACCCGTCGGCCGGTATCCCGGCCGCGCTTAAGACAGCGGTCAGAGCGCTCGGGCCGGGGATGGGCACAACTTTGATCCCGGCCCGCCAAGCCGCCTCGACCAGCACCCCACCGGGGTCAGACACCCCGGGCGTTCCGGCGTCGGTGACTTGAGCGACGTGTTTGCCGCGCCTCATCTCCGAGACCAGTTGTTGGATTTTAGATTGGCGGCTGTGCTGGTGAAAACTGACCAGCGGAGTAGTCACGCCATACTTCACCAACAGTTTTTTGGTTTGGCGGGTGTCCTCGGCTGCGATCAGGTCGACGGTCTTGAGTACCTCCAGCGCGCGCAACGTAATGTCAGCGAGATTACCGATAGGTGTGGCGACAACGAACAACATCAGGGCAGCTCTTTAAAGTGATGATAGAGTTTGACCCACTGGGCTAGCGCCAAGTCCTGCGCCCGGTCTTTCGGGTCGATCCCCGCCCCGGCCAGCAAGTTGCGGGCGACCTTGTCATCCAAATTCAGTCCGCCGCCGATGGAGTTGTGAAGTTGTTTACGCCGTTCGCCGAATCCGGCTTTGACGATACGGAAGAACAGTCGAACATCATCGATGTCGTAAGGTAGTTTTTGGTACGGGGTGATCTTGAGAATGGCCGAGTCCACCTCCGGTTTGGGCCAGAACGACCCTCTGGGAACGGTTCTGACCAGCTCCGGCCGGCCAAAGAACTGGATCGATACTGCCAGAATGCTCATCTCGCCGGGGCGAGCGACGATGCGCTCGGCCACTTCTTTCTGGACCATCACCACGATCAGGTCGGGCCGATGGTTGGTCTCCAAGAACTGCTTCAGGATAGGCGAGGTAATATAGTAAGGCAGATTCGACACCAGTTTGTAATGGGTCCGTCCGGTTTTGACTTTGCTCCATACGCGGTAGCGATCATGCAAGAGCTGACTATTGAGACGCAGGATGTTGGCCGGTAACAAGTCAACGTTCGGCACACCGCTACCCAGCGCCTTGAGGATGCCGATGATGCGTTTGTCGGTCTCGATCGCCAGTACCCGTCCGGCCCGTTCGGCCACGGGAAAGGTTAACACTCCAAAGCCCGGGCCGACCTCCACCACAAAATCGCCCTTGCCCAACTCGGCCGCTTCCAGCATCGTCCGCAGAGCGCCGGCGTCCACCAAAAAATGCTGGCCCAAGCTTTTCTGGGCCGACAGATTGTAATGG
>CAYOXG010000066.1:0-1303 GCA_964407885.1 uncultured Candidatus Saccharibacteria bacterium
CGGCGATGGATACCACCATATTGGGCGCGGAGTATAGGCGGGCCCGGTAGTTGACAAAGTCCTCCCGTTTAACAGATTTAATGACCGGCCGCAGGCCGATCGTTGACCAACCCAGGGGATGATCGCCGAACATCAGCGCCTCGAAGGTGTCCCAGATCCGGCGAGGCGGCGTGTCCTCGTATAGGTTATACTCCTCCAAGATGACGCCCCGTTCGCGCTCCAGCCCCTCGGGGTCAAATCGGGCGTTCAACAGCATATCCGACAGCACATCAAAAGCCGTCTCGGTATGCTCCTTGGCCACCTTGACGTAGTAGCCGACATACTCATCGCTGGTAAAGGCGTTGAACTCGCCGCCGACCCGGTCGATGGCCTCGGAGACCGAGCGGGGAGTGGGGTAGCGTTCGCCGCCTTTGAAGAACATATGTTCCAAGAAGTGAGCGATACCGTTGATGTCTTTGGTCTCATAGCGCGAGCCGGCCCGGACCAAGACCATCACAGTGACCGCTTCAGTCGAGCGCATCGGCGCCACCACCACGCGCATCTTGTTGGGCAGAGTAATTTTTTCGAGTTTGATCATTTGGAGATAGTTGGTAGTTGGTAGTTGGTAGTTGGTAGTTTTCCCTTACTACTCGCTATAACTGACTGATTGTTATTATTTGGCTAGTCCTTCGGCGCGGATCTCACGAATGACCAGCACCTTGACCTGTCCCGGGTAGGTCATCTCCTTTTCGATCTGACTAGCCACATTGCGGGCCAACTTGGCGGCCTCGAGATCGTCTAGTTTGGTTGGTTCTACCATAATGCGGACTTCGCGACCGGCTTGGATGGCGTAGGCCTTGGCCACGCCTTCGTAGCTCTTGGCGATGCGTTCCAGATCCTCCAAGCGTTTAACGAAGTTCTCGGCCGACTCTCTCCGGGCGCCCGGACGGGCAGCCGAGATGGCGTCCGCCGCCATAGTGATGAAATCCAGGGGCGATTTGGGCCCGCCAAACCCTTCGTGCGAGGTCTCCAGCGCCTGAATGATCTCTTTAGGCAGACCATATTTCACCGCGATGTCGCGCGATAACTCGGTGTGCGAGCCCTCGTATTCGTGGTCGAGGGCTTTGCCGATGTCGTGCATCAAGGCCGACAGCTTAGCCATCCGTGTGTCCAGACCGATCTGGCTGGCCATCAGCGCGGCTAAATGGGCGGCCTCCACCGAGTGGCGCAGAACATTCTGGCCGTAGCTGGTGCGGAAGTTCAGCCGACCAATAATTTTGATTAAGTCAGGGTTTAAGCCGGTCAGACCCAACTCCAGCACGGC
>CAYOXG010000066.1:1403-2515 GCA_964407885.1 uncultured Candidatus Saccharibacteria bacterium
TCGCGGGCTTTTTCGTCGGCGTTATCGCGGGCGTCGCGCTCCGCCTGTTTGATCAGATTGAGGGCTTCGTCCTTGTACTCTTTTTCCAACCGGGCGAACAGTTGTTCCTTGGCCTCCTCGTGAGGCAACTTGGCCACCTCCTCCAGCTTTTTCAGTTGATTATCCCGAATCCGCAAAATCTCGTCTTTGACCTCCTGCACTTCCTTGTCTTTGGCAACAATGGCCTCTTTCTGGCGGTCGAGGTCATCCATCTTTTTGTCCAAGTTCTCGTCTTTGACGATCAGCCGCTTCTCCAAGTCCGAGAGTTCGGTCCGGCGTTCTTTTTCTTCTCGCTCGATCCGGTCACGAATTTTACTGGCTTCTTCCTTGGCGGCCAGTATCAGCTCTTTTTCTTTCTGCTCGGACTGGGCCAGCCGCTCTTTGGCTTTGGCCAAGATCTTATCCGCTTCCTGCTCGGCGTGGTCGATCTTCTGCTTGGTCGAGGCGGTCTTCCACCAGTACCCCAAACCAGCGCCCAGTACGGCCGCGATAATACCTATCAGGATCTCCATTGAGTTCTCCTTCACTCACCGGGAACACACCACTACACCCCCTGCGAGGGTATACTGTTTTGTACGACTAAACCCGCCTAGAACATAAAAGCCAGCCCGAAGACCTCCAGCGCGGGGCGCAGGATGTCGAGAAAGGTGATGAGCGGGTGGGCCAACAGGGGGATGACGAGGGCCATTAACCTGGTGATTTTAAGTGATATGGGGGCTGGTATCTATCTAAAACTGCCGCCAGCCATCCTCAATTTACGCCCATTTTGGGGGAAGGTCAAACTAGCAGAAGTTAGTAGTGGGTAGAAAGTAGTTGGTGGCCGGAAAATAAAAACTGCTTACTACCAGCTACAAACTCTGCGCCACTTCAGGCATACTGGATTTATGTGGGGGAAAGTTCTGGGCTGGGGGATGGCAACTGGGCTCGGACTGGGTCTAGCGCAGCTAGCGTTGGCGGATGACATACTGCCTAGCGTGGTCATCAACGAGCTAGCGTGGGCGGGGAGCTCGCTGTCCAGTTCTGATGAGTGGCTGGAACTTTTCAATACCACCGCCGAAGATATCCCGATCGGC
>CAYOXG010000067.1:0-2506 GCA_964407885.1 uncultured Candidatus Saccharibacteria bacterium
CTCCAGGGGAGCAAAATCAAGGGTTTAATTTACGGATTTTAGGCCTCCAGCGCGGGTTTCGGGATGTCGGTCGGAGTAGCCAGCCCGAGCCGTTCCGCTTGGTAGCCCCGGATCTTTTCGCTCACGATCGGAACGGCTTCGCCTAGAGTCATATCCAACAGTTTGAACCCGGCCGCGCCGGGGTGGCCGCCGCCGCCGAAGCGTGCCGCCACGTCCGCGGCATCGACACCTTTGGCAGTTCTGACACTGCCCGAGATCATTTTGGCCTCCTTTTCGGACACCAGAAGCACGATGTCGGCTCCGGGGATACTGGTCATCAGTTCGTCAATCAATCCACTGATCTCGTCCGGGGTCGCTCCGGTGTCGGTCAGGTCATTCAACCCGCAAGTCGCCCAGGCGAATTTATGCTGAACATCAAACTGTATCCCAGAGAGTACCCGCCCCCAGAGTTTAAGCTGGGGTAGGGACTTCGTCTTGAACAGGTGCCGGATGATCTCCTGTTGGCGCGCGCCCATCCCGACCAGCTGAGCCGCCACGGTCAGGGACTTGGGGGTGGTATTGGCATTTTGGAACGAGCCGGTGTCGGCCACTATCCCGGTCAGGAGACAGGTGGCGATGTCCGGGTCGATCAGATTTGGCCCGAGGGCTTCAATCACTCCGATCAGGATCTCGGCGGTGGAGGTAGCGGTCAGGTCGACTAGATTAACGTTGCCGAAGTAAGCGTTGCTGGCGTGGTGGTCGATGTTGACCACCGGAACCTCGTGAAACAGGGCCGGGTATCGATCATAGATCTGTCCGACCATATGCAGATCGGCGGCATCAAGCACCATGATGGCTTCGTACTTGAACGGGCCCTCGGTAAACGACGCATCGGCGGCCTGATATCGCCCCCGCTTAGGCGTAATAATAATGTTAAGTTTGCCGCCTTCAAAGTTGTAGGACAGTTTATCGGCCTCGGCGCTGGGGCTGTCCAGAGTGATGATAAAATCGCGCGCGCCGCTGATGTCGGCTGACACCTCGGTGATGCTGGGCAGAAACTTGAAGGTTCGACCGATGGGGTCCAAGACCCCGAGCGAAACATGCTTGCCCAGTTTTTTTAATACCTGCAAAAGGGCCAGCGCCGATCCGATCGAATCACCGTCTGGACGGCTGGGGACGACCAACAGACGTTCGGCCCGGTTGATCATCTCTACCACTTGTTGTTTGGGAGTGGTTTCCAACATGGACAGGGTAGCGTACTGGCAAACCGTCTGGCTTGTCAATTGGCCCTTTACAAGCCCCTGCAAAAACCGTAATCTAGGACTTGTAAAAACGACCTATGCCAATTATCGCATCAGCCAAAAAGCAGGTCCGGAGCTCTGCACGGAAGCGTCAACGCAATGCGGCCCGGAGACGAACCCTGAAGACGGCGGTTAAGCTCGTTCGCGTAGGCCCCTCGACCGACAGTTTGCACACCGCGTTCAAGGCGCTGGACAAAGCCGCTCAGCGAGGGGTGATCCACCGCAACCGCGCCGCGCGATTGAAGTCGCGTTTGAGCCGGGCGGTTAAGTAACGCTCAATTTCAACGTCAGCAGTTCTAACGCATCGCCGGGGAGGCAGACCCCGGTTTTGACTTGCCAGTCAGCCAAAGCCAGCTGACGGTAGGCCCCTACTACCTGCGCGCGCTGACATCTGCCGACCAACGGCCAGTTGGCTTGGACTGCGAACGGTGGCAGATGGGTGAGTTGCACACTCTCCGCCACTGTTTTGCCAGCCGCGCGCAGATCGTGGATACGGATCAAGTTGCGCAGTTGATAGGCGAGCGCCCCCAACGTTCTTACCTCATCTTCGCCGGCGAGCAGAGTCCGAGCGAGGATGGCGTGGGCGCGCGCGCTGTCTTTACTCAAACCGGCCGCTACTAGTTGAAAGACGTTGGTGGCGAGCGAGTCCTCAACTAACATCTCAATCTGCGTTCTCGTCACCGGCTGACCGTCCGTCAGACCAGCCAGTTTCGCCAGTTCGTTGCGGAGTCGCCAGAGGTCGCTGCCCACTCGGGCCAGCAATACCTCGAGATTGGCCGGTGTTAGTTGGACCCCTCGGGCGCTGGCCAGCTCTTGCGCCACTCGGCGCAAGGCCATGCCCTTGAGAGGTATGAACTCTTCGGCCTGACCCGGCCGGTTGAGCAGCTTAAACAGCGCCTGCCGCCGGTCAAACGTCTGGGTTTCGCAGATAACAGCCGTGATCTCGGCGGGCAGAGTTGGCAACAACTTGGCCAGCGCAGCCTTGACCTCGGACGACGCTTCCGACAGAACCTCCTCCAGCACTATCAGCCGACTGCCACCGAGCAGGGTTTGAGCCAGCAGTAGCGCGGGCAGACCATCAACGGTCAGTTCACCGCCGGGTAGGCGGGTGAGATTGTCGATCGGATATTTGGCCAAGAATTTTTCCCGGATGGCCGCGAGCTTAGCCCGAGCCCGGTAGCTGTCTTCACCGTATAAAAATAGGATCATGTGAGCGGGGGGGTAAG
>CAYOXG010000068.1:0-2475 GCA_964407885.1 uncultured Candidatus Saccharibacteria bacterium
ATAAAATAACTTGGTCAAAAGACGATCAAGCCATTTATGGTCACTGATCTGGCTGTATTTATTGATACGGCCATGTTTAAAGCTATTTTGGATAGTGCCGATGAATTTCACGGTGGGGCGGTTAAGATATGGCGACAGCTTCGCCGGAGAGATGTTTCTTTGGTTACTTCAAACTTCATCTTAGACGAGGCTTTTACGCTGTTGCGGGTAAGGGCGGGTTTGAAAACTGCCGTAGCTCTGAAAAAGGTCATTGCCAGAAGCAAGAAAATAAAATTAGAGCGGGTGACTGTTTTGGACGAAAGAAACGCCTGGTCATTTTTTAGCGGTCACGACTGGAGCGGACTTTCGTTTACGGACTGCGTCAGCTTTGCGGTGATGAAAAGGCTAAAGCTTGATTCTGCGGCTACCTATGATAAGCATTTTGAGCGGGCGGGATTTAAGGTGATTCGTCCCATTTGACATTATGGGGTGGAATGTGATATATTGCGATCTAGTTTATAAGTTCCACCCCGGATTCCACCTGGGAGGAGTCCCGAGTGCGGGCCACCGTCCCAGGAGTAATCTATTGAGAGTGTCGAAGGTGAAATGGGTTTCGCGGGGAGCGCTTGTCATCTGCGCTTCAGAACGCCTTACGCGTTTCACCCTTGACAGTCTTAAGACAAGGTTCTAAGATGGTCTTACTGATTTTCCAAATAGTTTAGTTTTGTTTTAAAAAAATTTAGCGATGGCGATTTCTACAGGTGCCCCTTACGTAAAAATGATTGACGGCCGTCCGGCCCGGATTATGCCTATGGCTCCTGCCCGCAGTGCTTACAGCACAGCTGTTGCAGGCGGGTCGGCCCGGCCAGTGATTCGTCCGGTTGAACCCGCTGTCGAGATGCCGGTGGAGGATTTTGGCGGGATTCTGGAAATTGCCGGCGGCGATGGCCACGGGGTGGTCCGGCCCGGATTCAAGCCCTCGGACCTGGATGTCTATCTGATGGGGAGTGTGGTTCGCAGTTACTCGCTGCGTTCCGGGGACTATTTAACGGGCAAGGCGAGAAAGCCGCGGGAGAATGACCGTTACTGGAGCTTTGTTTCACTTGATAAGGTCAATGGTGTCGATCCCAAGGAAATGCTGGGCCGGCCGAAATTTGAGCGGGGCACGCCAATCTATCCTTTTGAAAAAATTAAGTTGGAGATGGGCAAGGAGCCGCTGGCTAACCGGCTAATTGATTTGGTGGCGCCGATAGGCCGGGGACAGCGCGGTTTGATCGTCTCGCCCCCGAAAGCGGGCAAGACGACGGTGCTCAAAGATATTGCCGCCGGCATTGCGGCCAACTACCCCGAGATTCATATCATGGCGGTTTTGGTGGGTGAGCGGCCGGAAGAGGTGACCGATATTGCCCGGCACATTGCGGCGATCACCAAGAATTCGAAGATGCCGGGTGAAGTCGCGGCCAGTAACTTTGACGAAAAGGCGGAAGACCAGACCGTGGTTTCCGAAATTGCTCTGGAAAGAGCCAAAAGATTAGTCGAGCTTGGCCAGGACGTGGTCATTCTGCTGGACTCGGTCACCCGCTTGGCCCGCGCCTACAATTTGGCCATCCCCACTTCCGGACGGACGCTGTCGGGTGGATTTGATCCGGCGGCTTTGTACCCACCGAAGCGGTTTTTCGGTGCCGCCAGAAAGATCGAAGGCGGCGGTTCGCTGACCATCATCGGGACGGCCCTGGTCGATACCGGTTCGCGGATGGACGAGCTGATCTACGAAGAATTCAAGGGGACGGGCAACATGGAGCTCCATTTGGACCGGAAGCTGGCCGAGAGACGGGTCTATCCGGCGGTGGACGTGATGCGCTCCGGTACGCGGCGCGAGGACCTATTGTTTGATTCGACCGAGTACCAAAGCATTATCCTGATGCGGCGGATGCTGGATATGCTCAATGACGGCGAGCGAACGGAAGTGATTGTCGAGCGACTGACGAAAACGAAGAACAACAAGGAATTTTTGGCTTCCCTCAAAGAGGGGTAAGATAGAAGGATGGAGGGGAAACGACTTTGGCTGGCGGTGGCGGTGTTTTTCTTTTCGCTGGTGTTTCACGCTTTCATGATTAATGAGGCGGGGCGGACTTGGGATGAACAGTTTAAGGTCGATTTGGGTTTTGTGGCTTGGGGGCGCTGGGCGGCGGGCGATTTTTCGGAAGAGAGTTGGCGCTTGGGCATTGAGCACCCGATGGTGGCAAAGTATATTTACGGTCTTTTTCTGCCCGGCCAGGCGATCCGTTTAAGTACCACGGGTGATCAAACGAAGATGCGACAAGATTTTAACGTCGGTGAAAGGATCGTGCTTTCCCGAAATAAATATATCCCGACGATGATTAGAAATGTCTGGTACGCGGTGGATTATGATTGGACCCTAATTCGGCTGGTATCGGCGGTATTTAATAGTCTGGCTTTGGCCGGGGTATTTGTGATGGCGACCTGGTTTCTAGC
>CAYOXG010000069.1:0-2472 GCA_964407885.1 uncultured Candidatus Saccharibacteria bacterium
GCGATGGCCGATCCTTGAAATTAGTCACTCAAAACTACCACATCATCGCCCTGCGGGCTTTTCTTAAATTTCTCTCCAAGCAGGACGTTAAAACCCTGTCAGCTGAAAAGATCGAGTTAAGCAAGATCCCCGAGCGGACCGTGGAGTTTTTGGACGCGTGCGAGGTGGAAGATATTTTAGATGCCATCCCGCAAAATGACCGTCTGCAAAATCTGCGCGACACGGCCATTCTCGAAACCCTATTTTCCACCGGCTTGCGGGTGTTTGAACTCACCTCCCTCACCCGTGACAAGATCAATCTTCAGCGCGGCGAGTTTATGGTCCGAGGCAAAGGCGACAAGCCCCGCGTAGTGTTCTTATCCCCAGACGCCAAAGCTGCCCTGCACCGCTACTTCGACAAGCGTAAGGACAACAATGAGTTCGTGTTCATCTCACACGGCACCAATACCAATGCTGAAAATCTGACTCCCCGCTCCGTCCAGCGCATTATCCAAAAGTACGCAACTAAGGCCGGCATTGTCAAAAAAGTGACACCGCATACTCTGCGCCACTCGTACGCCACCGACCTCTTGATCAATGGCGCTGATATTCGCTCGGTGCAGGCCCTCTTGGGCCACGCCTCCATCACCACCACGCAGGTCTACACCCACATCACCAACAAGCAGTTGCGCGAAGTGCATTCCGCCTTCCACAACAAACGCCGGAGATAAGCATCCGCGTCGGAAGATTGACCCCAAAAAAATACGTCAGCCCGCAACGGCCGTTGTCTCCCAACGTATGTCCCTTTAGTTCTCTAATTCGGCCAGGATCGGTAGTGACTTGGTTTTGACCTCCGTCGCGTACTCCACAAAATCTGCCAACAGCTGGTTGGCCTCTTTGACGATGGCCGGTGCGATCGTGATTTTATCGACCGCCTCCAGCGGATACTGCTGTAGCAGCCGTAGCCATTTCACCCCATTGCCAGATATCGGTCGAGAGAAGTCATCCGCTGATCTGTGCGTTTCCGATACTAGCCCGCCCAGACGCGCGCTGAAATAAATCGGCTGATCTGCGTTGAGCGGCGAGCGGCTGACTATGCAGTACCCCAGCTCTGGCGCGAAACCTAACATCGTCAGCAGCTTCATCTCGAAATACGCCCGCGCCACATTGGAGCCCGGATGATGTTTAATGTAAGCCAGAGTTTCGCGAAGCAGCTCAAAACTGCCCGGCACGGTTTGGGTCTCCTCCATTAATTTATCAACCAGTTCGCAGACATAGTACATCAAACCGATCTGGCCCAAGCCGGTGTCGTCGCCGACAAATCGCTCGACCGTAGTGGCGGCCGTTACAATATCCCAGTTGCGGCCTTCGGCCAGAATCAAGTCATTGTATTGAAATAAATCGGCAAACCCGGCCAGTTTGGCCCTCGGCCGCCTCACCCCTTTGGCCAGCACTCTAATCTTGCCCCGGTCCCGGGTTAGCACGGTGAGGATCTTATCCGCCTCGCCTAAGTTAAGCTTCCGAATAACTATCCCTGATGTCTTGATGGTAGTCACATTTTAATTCTAACAGAGGTCTGATAGGATGGGCTGTTACCCCACCAAGAAATGGAATTCCCCAAGATCTATACCCGCAAAGGCGACGACGGCACCACCGGCCTATTCCATGGTCCGCGGGTGAGCAAGACCTCGCTCCGAGTTCAGACCTACGGCACTATTGATGAACTTAATGCCGCCATTGGAGTAGCGAAGGTTTTCAGCAATGTGCCGGACATTAAAAAACTGCTGGAACGCATCCAGCACAAACTGATGAACACGGCCTCGATTTTGGCCAGCCCCTTGAACAATATCGACCCCGCTCGCCTGCCAGTAATGACCGAAGCGGATGTCACGGGCCTGGAAAAATGTATCGATTACTTTAGCGACGACCTGCCGCCCATTTCAACTTTCATCGTCCCCGGGCAGAACAAGGCCGGTGCGTTTTTAGCAGTCGCCCGCACTACCTGTCGCCGAACTGAACGGATGATAGTGGCCCTGTCTGAGATTGAAGATGTCGACCCGGTCATTCGCAAGTTTTTCAACCGGCTATCCGATCTCCTCTTTACTCTCGAGCGCCACGAATACTTCGCCGGAAATATTGAAGAAAAGTATTGGGAGAAGTAATTTGGTGGGTGCGGGAGGAGTCGAACCTCCGACTTCTGTCTTATCAGGACAGCGTTCTACCACTGAACTACGCACCCTCTCGTCACAACGGCCTCGCGGTACGCACGAGCTCGGCAAGCTCGCTCGGCTTTTGACGCTCGGCATTGCTCCTCTCAAATCTGTAAACGGCCTTCGGTCTAGTTCACAGATTTGTATGGAGCCAGTTAAGTCCTTAACACCAGCCAGAGTACCAAAAAAATCGGTCTGTATCAATCAAATTGGTATAATACCAACATGAGGTTCTTTTTCTTTGTGCTGGGCGTATTTGGTGGCACTCTACTCGTCATCTATC
>CAYOXG010000070.1:0-2463 GCA_964407885.1 uncultured Candidatus Saccharibacteria bacterium
AAAAAATAACAACCCCCCCCAAGCCAGATTGAACTGTTGCCGCTGCCCGGCCCGCCAAGCCACCAGCGCTATCACGACCAAGCCGACCGCCAGTACGAGCCAAGCGCTGCGGGCAAAAGATAGCCCAACCACCCCGACTGATACTAAAATAACCAGCGCCAACCAGCGCCGCCGCGGGCGTTCCGTCCGACCATACCAATAGATCAACACCGGGATACTGGTCGCCAACACCCCGCCCAACATATTGGCATGCGGTAACATCCCGTGCGCCCGCAACTGGCGGATACCGTCAGCGATCACTACTGGGATACCCAGTGCCTGCGGGTCCAGCACCGACTCGCCCAGCCAATTCAAACCCACCGAGTGATTCAGCAGATACTGCGCTATTCCCCAGACCGCTTGCAGACCTATCCCCCATGCCAAGGGGGTAACGATCTGTCCGACGTCCCTTACTCGATTGACCAGATATAAGTACCAACCGTAAGCCAGCCACCAATGTGCGATCGTAACCGCGGCCAGAGGTCTATCTGTCGCCCAAGTGATCGATAGAGTTAGCCACATCAGCCAGGTCAGTAGCGGTAGATTCAACCATTTCGGTCCGAGAGTAAATCGCCCCCTCGGACGTATCAACCAGATCAATAATAGGGCCACTATCGCCAGATCGGTGGCGTAGATGTGCCACGAACCGTATTCGAAATATTCGCCACTGATCGAAGCGAACATTACCGTATGCCGCAGTTGCCACGGCAACAAGAATACCGACAACCACATCAGTCCCGCCTCGATGCTACTTAGCCAAGAACTCTTCGATCCGCTCTCTAACTTCGGCCCGTCTGTCATTGAAGTGGATTTTGATGACATGGTTATCGGTTATCACGCTGGGGTTAATTCCCAACCTGACTTTATTCCGTTCGATGATCTGCCGTTGTTTGGCTCTTGCCCACGTTTCTATCCTATCACCGAATCGACCTGATAAAATTCGCTCCAGCCCCCACGCAAACCATGATAACCGCGATTGACCGCCAAATTCAGTCCGTCGATTCTGGCTCCGGTAGGCCACCGGCAGTTTGTCTTTCAACCATCGGTTGGCGTTCCAGACCGTATTGAAATAATCAGTCAGCCACACTGGCACCAGATCGGCCAACCAGTAGGCCAAATAGTAGTCATTGGCGATAGCACAGAGCGATAGATCAAGTGCAGTTTCATCCACAAAAAACTCTGGCGAGAACAACAGATATTTTTTCGCCGACCGTACCCGCAGGCCCAAAAGGTTCAGCCATAGTAGCAACATCATCCGCACCGTCCAGACCCGTCCGGAGGCAGCCACGACGAATAGATCGATGTCCGAGTTCTCGTGAACATTATCATAAGCCAAAGTATTGCCTACCGCCGTCATTTTGATAAACGGGACATTGGCAAACACCCATCGGTTTTGCTTCACCCTCTGCCAGAACTTCTTAGCCAATTCTTGCCGCCGCGCGTATTCACTCAAGTGGGTTTCATCCAAATAACACAACGCGCCCGACAGGTGCATGTCGCTTTTTTTGATGATCTGCTTCAACTCGTCCACGCCAAACTCTCTCCCCCATCCATAGCGTCGCAACTGTTGCAGAGTCAGCGGCCGGTCAAATTGAGCAAAGAAAACCAGAGGGATCAGAGCTTCCTTCATAGCATTAAAAGGGTGCTTTTATGGTATCGTGGAGTTGTAAATCGGCCAAATCCTATGCGCAAAATCGCCTTTTCCGGCATTCAGCCCAGTGGTGTCCTCCATGTCGGCAACTATCTGGGTGCCATCCAGCAGTGGGTGGAGATGCAAACCAAGTATCAGAGCGTCTTCTGCGTGGTTGATCTCCATGCCATCACTGTCCCGCAGGATCCAAAAGAATTAGAGGAAAACACCTACCGCGCCGCGGCCATCTATCTGGCGGCTGGGATCGACCCCAAAAAATCCATCATCTTTGTCCAATCCCATGTTCCCGCCCATACCGAGCTGACTTGGCTACTGAACACGATCGCGACTATGGGCGAGCTTTCGCGGATGACCCAGTTCAAGGACAAAGCCCAGCAAGGCGGTAACGACCGCGCCTCGGTCGGCCTCTTTAACTACCCGGTTCTAATGGCGGCCGATATTCTATTGTACGGCACGAACACCGTTCCCGTCGGCGAGGACCAAAAACAGCATGTGGAATTGAGCCGCGACCTAGCCCAACGCTTCAATAATCGCTTTGGTAAAACTTTTGTTGTCCCAGAAGTGATGATGCGTAAGTCCGGCGCTCGGATCATGGGCCTAGACGATCCCACCAAAAAGATGAGTAAGAGCGCCAGCTCCGCTAACTACATCGCCCTGACCGATGGACCAGATGTCATCCGCAAAAAAATTATGCGGGCCGTTACTGATTCAGGTAGCACGATCAAGTTCGACCCCAAGCGGGCTGGCCTATACAACCTCCTAACTATCTATCA
>CAYOXG010000071.1:0-2457 GCA_964407885.1 uncultured Candidatus Saccharibacteria bacterium
GAGAGGGAAGTTAAAGACGACAGAATGGGTGACAAAGGAATGCCGTTGGGCAATTTAACCTCCCAGTTGTTTGCCAATGTCTATATGGACCCCCTAGATAAATTTGTAAAACACCAACTCAAAGCCAAGTATTATTTGCGATATGCGGACGATTTTATTTTCTTAGCCGATAATCCAGATGAACTGACGGGCTATTTGGTTGAGGTAAATCAGTTTCTTGAAACTCATCTTAAGTTGACTATCCATCCCGGCAAGATTTCTTTAAGAAAACTTCACTGGGGGATAGATTATGTTGGATATGTGGCGTTACCGCATTATGCAATACCAAGGCGAAAGACCGTAGGGAGGATTGCTCGACGGGTTAATATGTTAGTGAGGCAGGGCAACTGTAGGGATTTGGCTAAGGCGATGCCATCATATCTGGGGTATCTTGGGCATGCGGATGGGTATGGGGTCGGCGAACGGCTGGTGGGTTTGGCTGTGGAGAGGATGGTAAGATAGGGTGAGAGCGGTAAACTGGATCCTGAACTAAATTCGGGATGACGAGATGGCAATATAGATCCTTCAGCTACGCTCAGGATGACAAGCCGGGGTGGTCCCTCGGTGCCTCGGGGTAACAAAATATTAGATAGATTCTTCGCTCTGCTCAGAATGACAAGGGAGGGGATGGGATGAGAAAGAAATTTAAGATCAAATCCAATCTGAAACCGGCGGGGGATCAGCCGACAGCCATCAAGCAGTTGGTGGAGGGGCTAAACAAGAAATACCGGGACCAGACCCTGCTGGGGGTGACGGGGTCGGGGAAGACCTTTACGATGGCTAATGTCATCGAGAAGGTGCAGAAGCCGACGCTGGTGATCGCGCACAACAAAACGCTGGCCGCCCAGTTGGCCAGCGAGTTTCGCGAATACTTTCCGGATAACGCGGTGCACTATTTTGTGTCCTATTACGACTACTACCAACCAGAGGCGTACATCCCGCGGACCGATACCTACATCGCCAAGGACGCGTCCATCAATGACGAGATAGATAGGTTGCGGAATGCGGCCACCGAGGCGCTCTTAACGCGCAAGGATGTCATCATCGTGGCGTCGGTCTCGTGCATCTATGGTTTGGGCAACCCCGAGGTTTACCAAAATGAGAGCATCGAACTGAAAGTGGGCAAAACCTACAAACGGGAGCGGATTCTGCGGCAGCTGACCGATATCCAATACCAGCGCAACGATATCAACTTTATCCGCGGAACTTTTCGGGTGCGAGGGGAGGTCTTGGAGATATTTCCGGCCTACGCCGAGGTGGCGTATCGGTTTGAGTGGTTCGGCGACAAACTGGAACGCATTCGGCAGGTGGAGTATCTGACGGGCGAGATCTTGAGCGAACCAAAGGCAGTGACCATCTTTCCGGCCAAACATTTTATTACCCCACAGGATCGTCTGAAGGGAACGATCGAAAACATCCGCACGGAACTGCGGGAGCGACTGAATGAACTGAAAGCGGCCAATAAACTGCTGGAGGCCCAGCGGCTGGAACAGCGGACTAACTATGATATCGAGATGTTGCAGACGGTCGGCTATGTCTCCGGCATCGAAAACTATTCGCGCTATTTGGACGGACGGGGAGCCGGCTCTCCGCCATCAACTTTGCTGCACTACTTTCCAGACGACTTTTTGATGTTCATTGACGAGTCGCATATGACCTTGCCTCAAGTAAGGGGGATGTACAACGGTGATCGGGCGCGCAAAGAAGTATTAATCGAACACGGTTTTCGCCTGCCCAGCGCTTTTGATAACCGCCCACTGCAGTTTGATGAATTCGAGAAATTGGTTCATCAAGTTATCTACACTTCGGCTACACCCAGCCAAGAGGAGTTGAGCCATAGCAAACAAGTAGTGGAGCAGATCGTCCGGCCGACCGGCCTAGTGGATCCACAAGTGGAGGTGCGGCCCATCGAAGGACAGGTGGACGATTTGATGGAAGAGATCCGCAAGCGGGTGGCCGCGCATCAGCGGGTGTTGGTGACGACTTTGACCAAAAAGATGGCTGAAGACCTGACCACCTTCTTGCAGGAGGCGGATATTAAAGTTCAGTACATTCACTCGGATGTGGAGACGCTGGAGCGGATAGATATCCTCCGCGACCTGCGGTTGGGCAAATATGATGTGCTGGTTGGGATTAATTTGCTTCGGGAAGGGTTGGCCTTGCCGGAGGATTCGTTGGTAGCCATTTTGGACGCGGACAAAGAGGGGTTCTTGCGGTCAGATACGGCGCTCATTCAGACCTTCGGACGCGCGGCTCGGCATTTGAATGGCAGAGTGATAATGTATGCCGACCATATTACCGGTTCGATGCAGCGAGCGCTGGATGAAACCGACCGGCGGCGCGAGAAGCAGGCGGAGTACAACCAGCAGCATCACATTACGCCGGCTACCATTATTAAGGCCATTAAATCGATTCATG
>CAYOXG010000072.1:0-2342 GCA_964407885.1 uncultured Candidatus Saccharibacteria bacterium
CGGCCAAGCGGACTTCAAAGGTCTTTTCACCCGAGGCGACTTGGTCAAAAAACTCCGGCCAGATTTTCTTTTCTACAATTTTATTCATGCCTTTAGTTTACCACTTCACAAAATCCGCTTCCAGAGCTATAATCTCCACTACGATACAATAGATATATGCGAAGAAAAATATTACTAGCCGAGGTGCCGAAAGAGCTAATCGTCCTGCGCGAGGTCAGTATTCCCGTAAAGCAAGTTGACGACAAAATTCGCCAGCTGGTTTTGGATATGTTCGATTCAATGCGCGCCGATAACGGCATCGGCCTGTCCGCCCCGCAGGTCGGCGAGCTCAAGCGCATCATCATCGGCGAATACACTCGCGGCAAGGATCCGATGCCTCGGACTGTCATCATCAATCCGGAGATAATTTGGACATCCAAAAAAGAAGTACTGGACGAAGAGGGGTGTTTATCTTTCCCCGACCTGTTCGGAATGGTAAAGCGGCCGGAGAAAATCCGCTACCGCGGGCTGGATGAGAACGGTAGGCCCATTGGGGGTAAAGCCAGCGGCCTCTTGGCCAGAGTTATCCAGCACGAAACCGATCATTTAGACGGCGTGCTGTTTATCGATAAACTCGAAGGTGATCTATATACCTACGAGACACAGGATGATACTAAAGAACTATAGGGTCGTGTTTATGGGCACGCCGGAGTTCGCAGTGCCTTCGCTCCGGGCGCTTTTAAGCGATGCTCGGTTCGGGGTGGTGGCCGTGGTCACCCGGCCGGATAAACCGGTCGGGCGCAAGCAAGTCATTACCCCCTCCCCCGTCAAAGTGGTGGCGCAGGAAAAGGGGATAGTGATACTTCAGCCGGATAAAGTAAAAAACAATCCCACTTTCTGGGAGCAGTTACGCAGTTTCAACCCAGATGTAATCGTCGTAGTAGCCTATGGTAAAATCCTGCCGCAGGAGGTTCTCGATATCCCGCCTAAAGGTATTCTTAATGTTCATGCCTCCGATCTGCCTAAATATCGCGGGGCCTCGCCAATCCAAGCTGCGATCTTGAACGGTGACGCCACCACTCGAGTCAGAGTACAGAAGATGGTCCTGGCAATGGACGAAGGTCCTCTCTTTGATGAACCCGGCGCGCCAGTCGAAATCCTCCCAAGCGATACCTATCAAAGCTTGAGCCAAAAATTGGCCGACTCTGCTTCGATGATCCTACTGAGAGTGTTGTGGGATTATCTAGCCAATGGTGATGTCCCGCAACCCCAGAGTGAGCAAGGGGTCAGCTACGCTAAGCCTATTCGTAAAGAAGAAGGCCAGATTAACTGGCAGGACGATGAAGAGTCAATCGCCCGTCAGGTGCGCGCCTACTTCCCCTGGCCATCGGCTTACACCACGCTCGGCGGTGTGCCGGTCAAGATCCTGTCAGCAGAGGTAGCTGAAGCCGATAACCCCAAAGGGACTATCCAAAAACTCGGCCCCGACATGTTCATCGGCCATCTGCGAATCAGTCAATTACAGCCAGCTGGCGGCAAACCTATGTCCGGTAGCGCATTTTTGGCCGGCCATCCCGAAATTATTGGCATCTCCGTGCTATAATTAAGGCGGTTTTTGTTAACAACCCGGGCTTACAAGAAAATATATCATTAACTTCCAAGGGGGAGACCATGGCGTATCTCTATCTCCTGATCGGTATTGTGGACCTGATTTTGGTCTTCATCAACCGCGATTGGGGCTTCACGCTGGCCGTGATCCTCGGTATCGTCTATGTGGTGTTCGGCCTCTACGAGGTCTTTATGCCGCGTAAATAGGATTCTTCCTGCTATTATCTTTGGATCCACAAAAATCCCCGTCAGCTGACGGGGATTTTTGGTACCCATTCCGCTGGCCCAGACCACACATCTATCCCTATCTTGAACAATCGTTCAAGATAGGGATATGAAAAGTTGCCGACTCTGGAGACGGCCGTCTTCCTAGTCGGCAAGTAAATAAATTAATCCCACCACCAATAGTATCTGCGGTAGAAGACCGACCACCCATCCGCGGGGTTCACGGGCGTACTGCAACACGGCGGTATGCCAGTGGTGAAACTGCTTCATAAGCGGAAGCGTGCTCCACCGGGGCCAGAACAATCCGGGAATCTCGATAAAGTCCGGGGCGTTAGCCGCTAGTCCGAGTGTAAAAGCGTACCAGCGCGTTGTCTCCGGGGCCAGCCACCACCATAGTCCCAGCGCCAGCAGCCCATCCCCCAATCCCAGCAGGACATTGGCGGTATTTAAGTGATGCCCGCCGGTAGTGTCTCGGTGGGGTACGGCGTCCAATATAAAATGGGAACCGACCGCCGCGATAGCGGCGGGAG
>CAYOXG010000073.1:0-2330 GCA_964407885.1 uncultured Candidatus Saccharibacteria bacterium
CGTAGCCAGGGTCGAGCAGGTTCAAGTCATTATTAATTTATAGGAATATGATGAACGACGACATGGGTATGACGGGTAGCGATGACGACATGGATGTCATGGGTCACGGCGACACTGAAGAGGTGGAAGACGCCAAAGAAAAAGAAACCACCCCGACGGCCGGTGCGGCGACGGACGACGATAGCGACGACGACGAGGACGACGACGAGCAGACGGAGACCGAGCCGGCGCCTGCGGTGAAGGCGGCCGCGGAGGATGACGACAGCGACGACACTGGAGATGAGTTTTAATTAGCTTGGACTCAAAGCCCTCCGATAAGATTATCGGGGGGCTTTGATATCCCCTCTTGCCACCGTTGCTATAATGGGATGGCCTTTATGAAAAACTATGATGTGATCATTGTGGGGGCAGGGGCGGCCGGGCTGTCGGCCGCGCTGTACGCTACTCGCCGCCAACTCGCCACTCTGGTCTTAAGCCGCGATCTGGGCGGTCAGACCTCGACCACTATGGATATCGAGAACTACCCGGGGGTGGATTTCTCCACCGGGCCCGAGCTGATGGCTCGCTTCGCTGGTCAGGCCAAGAAATTCGGGGCCGAGATCCAACTGGAGGGTATTTCGAAAATTAATCAAGACCCCGACGGATTTACCATCCAAAGCGATTCGGGCGCAGCGTATCACGCTCGGGCAGTGATCTTGGCTTTCGGCAAAAGCCATCGCCACTTAAATGTTCCGGGCGAAGCGGAGTTTATGAACAAGGGCGTGGTCTACTGCGCCACCTGTGACGCTCCCCTGTTCGAGGGCAAGACGGTCGCTGTGGTCGGCGGCGGCAACGCGGCCATGGACACGGCGTTACTTTTGACCAAGATCGCCAGCAAAGTTTATTTAATTCATCGTCGGGACGAGTTCAGGGCCGAGGGCATTTTGGTGGATAAGGTCAAGACCGACCCCAAAGTCGAGTTGATATTGAATGGCACAATTAAACAGATTAAGGGTGAGCAATTCGTCAGCGCCATCACCATCACTACCCCCGCGGGCGAACGTAACATCGCCGTCGAGGGCGTCTTCGTCGAGGTCGGCCAGCAGGTATTTACTGGCTTCGTGAAAGATCTTATTCAACTGAATAGCGCGGGCGAGATCATCGTAGATAATTTTAACCAGACCAGCCAGCCGGGCATCTTTGCGGCCGGCGACGTTACGACAGTGCCTTTCAAGCAGACGGTCATCTCGGCCGGTGAAGGTGCCAAAGCCGCCTTGGCCGTCTATAACTATCTGCAAGGTCGGGATCCGGGGACAAAATTCGCCGATCAGGGTTATATCAAATAGAATCGTTCTATGCCAACCACCGACATTCGCGTACCCGAGATTAGTTTGCCGACCGCGCTGACGACCGCGCTTGATATCTTGCGAGTGGATGAGTCGGTGCGAAGCCGTCTTCTGCGCCCGGATCTTGTCCACACTGCCGAGCTATCTATCCGGCTCGACAGCGGCGAAGATAAAACCGTTCCGGCTTGGCGGGTGCAGTACTGCAACGTCCGCGGTCCCTATAAGGGCGGGATTCGATTTCATTCTGACGTTAGCTTGGATGAGGTGAGCACACTGGCCGCTTTGATGGCGTTCAAGACCGCGGTGGTGGATGTCCCCTTGGGCGGAGCCAAGGGCGGTGTCAGGATTGACGGCCGGGCGCTCTCCCCGATCGAGCGCGAACGAGTCGCCCGGGCCTACATCCAAGCTTTCTCCGAACATCTCGGCCCGGTCAAAGACATCCCGGCGCCTGACATCAACACCGACGCGGCTACGATGGGTTGGATGATGGATGAATATGAGCAGATCGCGGGTGTCAGCGCGCCGGGAGTGGTGACCGGCAAGCCCCTCGCATTGTTCGGCTCGGCTGGCCGCGACTTGGCCGCCGCTCTCGGCGGTAAATATATTTTGGACGAACTGTTGAGCCATCTGAATATTAAAAAACGGCCGCTGACAGTCGCCATCCAGGGCGCCGGAAACGTCGGCGGCGGACTAGCCCGGCTGATGGCCGAGGACGATCAGTACCAAGTCATCGCTATCAGTGACACCCACTGTGCGGCTTGTCGCCAGACCGGCCTCAACGTCTTGGACGTACTGCGGCACAAGGAGAGAACCGGTTCGGTCGAAAACGCCGAGTACGTTCACAATCTGACCAATGCTGAACTGCTGGCTTTGCCGGTAGATGTTTTGGTCCTGTCAGCGATGGAGAATCAGATCACTCCCGCGAACGCCGGCGAGGTCAACGCCAAGATCATTTTAGAGCTGGCCAATCATCCGGTGATGCCAGCGGCGGATGAGATCCTGAAC
>CAYOXG010000074.1:0-2264 GCA_964407885.1 uncultured Candidatus Saccharibacteria bacterium
GGTAGCCATCTTGTTTAAAGCCGGCTCAGCCGAACAGACCGTACGCCTGACGCTGGCCCCGGCCATTATTCCCGCCGCGCCGGTCCTGACCGCTCCGCCGGACGGTGCCGCCCTCAACACCCCCAAGCCGGAGATAGTTGGCACCGGTCTGCCCGACACCAAGATCGTTATCACTGACAACGGTGCTATCAACACTACTACTCGAACTGACGCGCAGGGCCAGTTCCGAGTGCATCTGCAGGAGGCCCTCTATAATGGACAACACACTCTCGCCGCCACTGCCGTTAGCGCACTAGGCATCGAAAGCGCCCCCAGCAATCTCGTGACCGTCATCGTTGCCACCGATCCGGTCAAGTTGGATGCCAATAACATTCGGGTCTATCCTGCGCGCGTCACTACCGACAGTAGCTTTGCTATCTTTGTACCAGCATCGCTCAACACCGCCCGAGCGGTAGCCGAGTTTGAGAGCCGTACCTTCGAGCTATTTGACCATAATCAGTCCAGCGTATTCGTCGGCACTCTGCCAGCTCCCGCCCAGCCCGGGACCTATTCCGTCACCTTAGTTCTGACTGACGCAGCCGGCAACACTAGCCGATTCGACCGGCTGATTCGGGTCACGGTCGTGTCGAGCTAACGGGGTTGACAAAAGCGCCTTTTGGGGTAGTATTGGAGGCGCAGAGTTACCCTATGTGGTAGCTCGTTTTTTAATGAGAGAGTCGAGGGTCTCCCCTCGTCCATATCGTTAAATTCTACGCCCATTGAGTGGTGATAAACCGTCTCGTCTGACTCGCCTCTCGGAACGGTTACGCGGCAGACGCGATACAACTCAGGCCCAGCCGACTGGGGCCAAGGCAGCCCCCGCAATTCGTCATCAACCCAAGCGGTCCCTCCGGGCCCTGAATTTTAATGCCATCAACCGCCTGCCGCTCCCATCGCTTTCGATCAAACCCATCTATCGGTCACTGACCAGTTTCGGCAGTCACTGGGCCATTGTTACATTGGCCATCGTGGTCATCTTTTCCGGGTTAACTCCGCGTCAGACCCCCGCCGCGGCTGGCGGCGAGACCGGCCGGGGGCAGGTGCGTTATCGCACGGTCGCCGAACTGGCCTCGACCGAATACTTCAACGAGGATGTGGTCTATGACGAAGTCATCACCACCGTCGGCGACGACAATGACTACATCTTCAAAACCGGCGCCACCGAGACCATCATCTCCCGCAATACCCGCCGCGAGACCATTGTCTACGAGGTCAAGGCCAATGAATCCGTGTCCTCGGTGGCCCGCGACTTTGGTTTGAGTCCGGACACTTTGCAGTACGCCAACAAACTGACCGGCAACTCTCTCGCCCTTGGCCAGAAACTGAAGATCCCGCCCATCGACGGTATCTACGTTACCGTGAATAAGAACGATACCTTAAGCACTATCGCCAAGCGCTACAAGGTCAGTACCGAAGATATCATTAAGTACAACAGCTTGGATGCCAGCGCCCCCATCTTCGCCGGTCAGGAGATCTTGGTCCCCGGGCTGGTGGCGCCCAAATCCGCCGGCCAGACCCAGTACGTTCCGTCTGGCAACCTGCAGGGCCTGCCCAGCTTTAACCCCTCGGCCACCGCCGGTCAGTTCGTCTGGCCGACCACCACCCCGACCCATTTCATCTCGCAGGGTTACCGGGCATTCCATCGAGCGCTGGACTTAAACCGTCTGAACGGTTGGGGCGTCTACGCTTCGGCGGCCGGTATCATCCGCACCTACTCGGTCCGTGGTGGGTACGGCAACTACATCGATGTCAACCACGGCAATGGTTGGGTCACCCGCTACTCCCATTTGAGCGAGTTCAAGGTCAAGTCCGGCGACTACGTCCAGCAGGGTCAGCTCATCGGGATTATGGGTTCTACCGGCCGCTCGACCGGTCCCCATCTCCACTTTGAGATCCGCTACAACGGTTCCCCGTTGAATCCATTAAACTATCTGCCAAGATAGTTTAATGCCCCGAGCGGAGTCGAGGGGCCACCATTTGATTGTGCGACATCAATGTCGCACAATGTTAGTGTGGGCAACAACCTCAAGTCGTATATTCAGGATTTCCTCGATTATCTCGAGATCGAGAAGAACCGCAGTCCCAAGACCCTACGCAATTATGACCACTACCTGCGGCGGTTTTTGGAGTTCGCCAATTCTGCTGGACAGCAGAACCCCTCCCCCGCCCATATCACTCTGCCGCTGGTGCGCAGATACCGATTGTATCTCAACCGCACCACTGAC
>CAYOXG010000075.1:0-2218 GCA_964407885.1 uncultured Candidatus Saccharibacteria bacterium
GATTTACGGGATGAGGATTTTCAACACCCTAGGCCGGAAGAAGCAAGAGTTCAAACCCCTGAAGCGGGGACGGGTTTTGATGTACTCCTGCGGCCCAACCGTCTATCAGTTCGCGCATATCGGCAATCTCCGCACCTACATCTTTACCGATCTCTTGCGCCGGACACTGGAGTACAATGGGCTGCAGGTTAGGCAGGTGATGAATATCACCGATGTCGGACACCTGACCTCAGACGCCGATACCGGCGAGGACAAGGTCGAACGAGAGGCCAAACGAGCCGGTAAGACCGCCGCCACCATCACCAAATTTTACGCCGACCAGTTCATCCGGGATTTGAAAGCGCTTAACATCGAGTTGCCGATCAAATTCGCCTGGGCGAGTAAGTACATCAAAGAACAGATCGCTCTTATCCGGCGGTTGGAGCGGCGCGGCTATACTTATCGGACGAGCGATGGCATCTATTTTGACACGGGCAAATTCAAGAACTATGGCAGGTTGGGGAGAGTAAGTACGGGCAGAGCCCGGGTGGCGCACAGTAGAGAAAAGAGACGGGAGACGGATTTCGCGCTGTGGAAGTTTTCAGCTAAGGGTGAAAAACGACAGCAGGAGTGGCCTTCTCCTTGGGGGGTGGGGTATCCGGGCTGGCACATTGAGTGTTCGGCTATCTCCACCAAGGAACTCGGTCAGCCGTTCGACATCCATACCGGTGGTATTGACCACGTCCTCATTCACCACAACGACGAGATCGCCCAAAGCGAAGCGGCTTACGGCAAACCGTTGGCTCGTTTCTGGGTCCATAACGAGTTTTTGAGGGCAAATGACAAAAAAATGGCCAAAAGCGCCGGGAATTTTCTGACACTGGCCGAGCTAACTAGCATGGGATTTGAGCCGATGGCGTTCCGGTATCTGGCGGTTGCCGGCCACTATCGCAGCCGGTTGAACTTTTCTAAGCCGGCGATGGAGGGAGCGCAAAATGCGCTGAAAAAATTGCGGGCAGTGTTTGCGGGGAGGGCCAAACCCGGCAAACTACTGCTCCCGTACAAAAAGAGATTTTTGGTAGCGTTGAATGATGATCTTAACTTGCCCAAGGCGATGAAGGCAGTTTGGGAGGTAGTGAGATCCAAGTTAAACTTGGCGGATAAGCAAGCCACTTTGTTGGATTTTGACCAAGTGTTGGGGCTGGGGTTGGACAGGGTCAGACCGTTAAAAATCCCGTCTGAGATTACCAAATTGGTGCGGGAGCGGGAGGCGGCTCGCAAGGCAGGGGATTGGAAGAGATCCGATCAGCTCCGGGCCAAACTGATCAAGTCCGGCTGGCTGATTGAGGATACTTCGCGGGGTCCCCGAGTGATCCGTAAATAAGAAAAAGGGCCGCCTCATAAAGAGTCGGCCCTCTGCACATTCTACACGCGACAAAATCTTGGGTTGTCCCGCCTTTCGGCGGAACTCCTCCGCCTAGATCCCCATACCATGGGTAAGTCGCGTTTTCCCCATCCAATCACCGGGGAGGTGCATAAAAAAGAAATTGGATGAGGACAAAAGGACAAGGCGGCAGTGGGATGATGTCGAGGGCGAACGCCCCGGCCGCCTTTATAAAATAATTATGATACCAAAGTTCCCTGACTGGACGAATACTAGCACAGCGGTCAGCCCCTGTCAATAGCCGAAAACTGGCTTTGGGACGGGGGTTTTTGGGCGGGGGATAGAGGTCAGCGGCGGGAACGGGCGAACCAGATGTAGGACCTCAAGAGGGGAACCACAGCGGCGCCGACATATAGCGTTCCGTTGATTTGACTGGCGGTGATGTACACGATGGAAGTAGACATGGTTTTTTGTTCTGGGCAAGGCCACCCATCAGGTCGGGAGCGGCTTTATCGGAAACTACCGATAAAGCTTTGCATTATGTCATAGAACACGGTAGCGTTGAGCGAATAAAAGATCTTTTGGCCGTCGCGGTCGGAGGTAATTAAATTGGCGACTTTCAAGAGATTGAGGTGGTGCGATAGGGACGGCTTGGAGATAGAGAAGTAGGTGGACAGCTCCCCCGGGGTCATACTCCGGTTGCGGAGTTTTTTGAGGATGTCTCGGCGGGTCGGATCGGATAAGGCCTTAAAGGCGAGAGAAACATCGCGAATTGCCATCAGGTATGTATTTAGATAATTGTCTAACTATCTAATTATATTGAAAGATTTTGTTTGAGTCAAGAGGGGAGGTGAT
>CAYOXG010000076.1:0-2202 GCA_964407885.1 uncultured Candidatus Saccharibacteria bacterium
TAAGGCCATTAAATCGATTCATGTGTCAGCGCCAGAAGATGTTCCGGAGGAGGCCGAAGTGAACAAGTTTGCCAAAGAGGCCAACGCCGAAGAGTTGAAGGCGCTAGTTCGCGAGTTGGAAGATGAGATGGATCTGGCGGCGAAGAATTTGGAGTTCGAGAAAGCGGCGGAACTCCGCGATCGGATCGAGACACTAAAGCAAGAGATGCGCTAGCGAGTGGAGCGGGAGGACTTCATGCCGGCCCATTCACGCAGAATGATATAGACCATGGTGGTGACCGGCACGGCCAGGAGGATGCCCAAGATACCCATCAACTTGGCGCCGATGAGTAAAACGATAATGATGGTGACCGGATGCAGGCCAACCGTTAACTGCATCACTTTGGGAACCAGCAGTTTATTTTCCAGCTCCTGCACCAAGATATAAAAGATAGTTACCAACAGCGCAGTGGTGGGCGAGATGGTCAGGGCGATGAGAATGGTCGGGATAGCCGAGATGATGGGACCGATAACCGGAATGATCTCCAGCACCCCCGCCAGTAGAGCCAGAGTCAGGGCGTAGGGGATGTGGAGGAAGTATAGACCAATGTAGACCACCGCGCCGACGATAATGCCGAGCAAAATCTGGCCCCTTAGCCAAGCGCCCAATCCCAGACCGACCTTGTTGGCGATGGTGACGATCTGATTCTTTTGTTTAATGGGCAGGAGCGCCACGAAGAACTTTTTGATGCCGTTTTCGTCCAGCAACAGATACAGGGTCAGGACAAACACGGTCAGGAGCGCCACGAACCCGCTGATGAATCCGCGAGTAGTGTTAAAGATATTACTGGTGAAGCTGTTCAAGAAGTTGGACAGAGCATTGAGGTTCTGCTGGGAGTCGTCCAGCAGGTGGGTCTGGATACCGAACTCTTTGATGTTACGCATCACCTTCTCCAAGCTGGCGAAGTAGATGGGGAACTGTTCCGCCAGTTGGCGGAGCTGACTGATGACCGGCGGCAAGATAAAGTAGATGACCGCGCCGAACAAAGCGATGATGAGCAGATACCAACCCAACACGGTTAAAGCTCTGGGAATGCCGCGCTTGGCCATCCGATCAATGGTAGGGGACAGGGCCGAGGCCAGGATGAGCGACACGAACACGATGGCGATGATGTCGCGGACGACAAATAAAAACCACAGCGCCAGCAGAACGATGATAACTCGCAGGATACTGTTGATGGGGATGTCCATATTAGAGTTCGTTAAATGGCACGCTTAAGCTGGCGGTCTGATTCGTTTCGATGTTTTGCAGGCGGAAGGTGAACTGACTGCTGGACACCAATTCAGCCCGCTCCAGCGTCACGAACAACACCGGTTGGACGGCGCCGCTGGGCAGAGTGGTAAGCGGCGGGCGCAGCCGATACCGCAGAGTAGCGACCGGACCCTGCCGGTGCGCGCTGGTTAAGTCGAACTGATAACCCGCGGTGGGCTGGGGTGAGGCGACATAGGCCAATAGTACCCGCTTGTCCCAATCGATGGTTTTGGTAAAGCGGGGGAAGGTCTGACGCGTCTCATTCCCAGAGTCGAAGAGATAGATGGTGTCGCCGAGCTCCGGACGGGCAATGGTGATGTTGGTCTTGACCATTTGATAGTCCAGCGCATTGCCGGCTTGGTGGTTGCGATAGTTGGTG
Organism: uncultured Candidatus Saccharibacteria bacterium; assembly: GCA_964407885.1. Classification (GTDB taxonomy): domain Bacteria; phylum Patescibacteriota; class Kazan-3B-28; order Kazan-3B-28; family Kazan-3B-28; genus Kazan-3B-28. Next base: position 1,671 of record CAYOXG010000076.1, read on the forward strand.
ACACCCAGCATTACGGCCGCCACCATAAAGACGACGATGGTGACGCCGATATCAGTGAGGATGATTTTGGGTCGGGATTTAGCCATCAGCTGATACTTCTACATTATTATATGTATTATAGATGGGTAATGGAAGTTGCGGCCGATATCAGACGGGTGAGCATCGCTGACCCAGAGTACCCGGCGGCGTTGCGGGAGATACCTGATGCGCCCTCGGTTTTGTATATGCGGGGGACATTGGAGAACCCTCGGGCACTTCCGGTAGTGGCGGTGGTGGGAACGCGCAAGCCAACGCCCTACGGTACGCAGGCGACCGAACGGCTAGTGAACGCGATCGCCCCGGGGTGCGTGGTGGTCAGCGGGCTGGCGTACGGCATCGACGCGTTGGCACATCGAACGGCGGTGCGGGCGGGCGGTATCACCTGGGCGGTGCTGGGCACCGGGATAGATGATGCCAGTATCTATCCGGCCAAGCATTTGGCTTTGGCCAAACAGATTTTGGCTTTCGGCGGGGCGCTTCTCTCGGAACAGCC
>CAYOXG010000077.1:0-2177 GCA_964407885.1 uncultured Candidatus Saccharibacteria bacterium
TAGCCACTTTAAATATAGATATCACTTTGGCGGGCAGGCTCGTGATGATACCGGATTCTGCTGTACAGCAGAATTCCCATCTCGAACAGCACCCTAGTAAGATTCTTTGGCTTATAATCTCCGTGATGATAGCGAGGAGGTCACACCTCTTCCCATCTCGAACAGAGCAGTTAAGCTCCTCAGCGCCGATGATAGTTGGACCGCAAGGTCCTGCAAAAGTAGGTCGTCGCGGGGATTATGCGCCAAAGATTCCAGGGCCCCTTCGGGGTTGGACCGTCCTGCTGTCCAGCAGTACAAGGTGGGCTGAAAGTTCTGCCGAACGGCAGAATCCGTCGCGGGTACTCTGCGCTCAATCCATTTTGTCCGTCATCCAGTTATACTTTTTGTCATTCCCGCGCAGGCGGGAATCCAGAAAATAACAGAAAAGTGTTTGTGTTTCGGTCTGGATCCCCAATCAAGTTGGGGATGACGGATAAAAGAAATACATGTCCAACAAGCATCTCAAAAAACTGAAAGAGTTACAGCGGCTTCAGGCCCTGCACCAAACCGCTAATACATCCGCTCCTACAGCGGTCCGCCAGCTGGCGGATTCGTCTGTTCAGTCACCAATTATAGCCAAAGAGCCATCGGCTGAAATGATTGCTAATACTAGCCATACGACGGTCAAGCGGGATTTGTTGGTGTTGGTCCCATTACTTGTATCAATGACGGCCCTGCTGTTTGTGGCCAAGTGGACAGTTGAACATACTGCATTGACGCAGTGGATGTTGTCCGCGGGACGGTTGTTCAATTAGGTTTCAAGCGCAAGCTGGCGCTTAACCCAGCGCTACTTTTGTCTTGCCAAAAGTAGCCAAAAGCGTTTGCCCACGTCGTCGGAACTATCAATTGGCAAAAATCATCTTTCCGCTAACCCGCCCGAAACGCTTCGCGTATGCGATGCGGGCGGGTGGTCGAAACTCGGTTCGTAGCCACTCCCTCAAACATCTCCCCACAGCGATGATTTTGCTCATTTCAGGACGACCTTCCGTCGAAAGGCCGAGGTGGCAAAGACGCTCAAGCTCCAATGGCGGATGGGAACAAAAAGACAGCCCTTGTTCTAGGGTTAATACAGAAGAAAACAGCTAACATAATTTGCTCGATGGGTTCCAGGAAAGAGAAGACAGCCAATTGCTGAAAGGCCTCGACGCTAAGTCGAGGCCTTTTCTTTGTAGTTTCGTACTAGTGAGCGTAACAGAGTCACAAATAATTAGATGAACGGCCGTTCATCTAATTATTCTGGTTAGTCCGTTATTTTATACCGAATAGCTTCGGCCAAATGGGATGGTTGGATAGTGGGGGAATTATCGAGGTCGGCAATGGTGCGGGCCAATTTTAATATTCGGGTGTAACTGCGGGGCGACAGAAAATAAGTTCGTACCGCACTTTCTAGTAAACTCTCCCCTGCTTCATCTAACGCGCAAAACGCTTTTAATTCATCCGTGGACATCTCGGTATTGGTCAGGGTGGGGGAGTTGATGAATCGCTTGGCTTGAATCGCTCTGGCCGAACTAACCCGCTCCCGAACTGCGATTGATGACTCGGCCGATTCTGGTCGGCGGAGTTTCTCGTACTCTACTCGCGGGACTTCAATGTGAATATCAATTCTATCTAGCAGTGGCCCCGAGATACGACGGTTGTATGATTCGATTTGTCCAGCAGAACAAGTGCATTGTCTTTCTGGATCATTGTAATAACCACACGGACAGGGGTTCTTGGCGGCGACCAACATAAATCTGGCTGGGAACGAGACCTTTCCCGCAGCCCGGGCAATATGGACCGCCCCTTCTTCTAGTGGTTGGCGCAAGACCTCTAATACATGGCGGGGGAACTCGGGTAGTTCGTCTAAAAACAATACTCCGCGGTGAGCCAATGAGACCTCACCCGGTTGAGGCCAGTTGCCTCCACCAACCAGCGCGACATACGACGAAGTGTGATGCGGACTGCGGAACGGGCGAGTGGACACGAACGGTTGACTACCTAAAATCCCCGCCACGCTATGAATATTGGTGAGTTCTAAAATTTCTTCCGTCGCCATATCCGGTAAAATCCCGGGTAAGGCCTGGGCTAACATCGTTTTCCCACTTCCGGGTGGACCAGTCATCAGGATATTGTTTCCGCCATCGGCCGCGATTTCTAGC
>CAYOXG010000078.1:0-2146 GCA_964407885.1 uncultured Candidatus Saccharibacteria bacterium
CGACATTGCCGGTGGATTTGCCCATCTTGTTGCCCTCGACCAGGATATGACCGTGTACTAACATCCGCTTGGGCAGAGCCAGACCAACGCGCCGCAACATCATCGGCCAGATGACCGAATGGAATCGCAGAATATCTTTGCCAACAACTTGCACGTCCGCCGGCCAGTATTTTTTAAAAGCATCCGCCCCCTCGGCATAGCCCAGAGCGCTAATGTAGTTAGTCAGCGCATCGCACCAGACATACATCACTTGGGACTCGTCGCCCGGCACCGACACCCCCCACGGCAACTTGTCTTTAGGCCGGGAGAAACTGACATCCCGCAGACCGCTACCAATGAAATTAAGCATCTCCCGCGCCCGGTGAGCGGGTTGGATGTCAATCGTCTCAATGGCTAACCTCGCCGCCGCCTCTTCGCCCTGCAGGCGGAAAAGATAGTTGTCTTCCTCCAGCTCGATAACCTTTTTATCAGCGTACGCTGGTGATTTGGCTTCGGTCGGAGTGATGTAGGCCTCGTCGGTTAGCGAGTAGAGCCCGTGATAGTGACCTTGGTAGACGGCGTCTTTGGCCGCCAACTCCTGCCACACTTTTTGAGCGGTCGGCCAGTGCCTCCGCTGATCGGTCGTTCGAATAAAATCAGTATTGGAGATGTTCAGCCGCTCGATCAAATTTTGAACCGCCGTTGCATTGGCATCAACGAACACCTGTGGTGCCTGCCCGGCCGCCTTGGCTGTTTCATAGACCTTGGTACCGTGTTCGTCAGTGCCAGTCAGGAAATAAACGTCTTCACCCCGAAGCCGATGCCACCGGGCGATGGCGTCGGCTTGCAGTAACTCCAAGGCGAACCCGATATGGGGCTTAGCGTTAGCGTAGACGATGGAGGTGGTGATATAAAATTTGGGCTTATCCATAAAATTAGCTTCTGGGGCTAATTTTAAATCGTCCCCATTATATCGTAATCGTCGCCTTTGGGTACAATGGAGGTATGCAGATCACCAAACTCTCCGTCCAAGCCCGCAACCCCGAGCGGGTTAACCTCTATCTCGATGGTAGATTCTATCGTGGACTGGATAAAATTGTCGCCGTTAAACTGGGTCTCAAGCCGGGTCTGACCCTGACCCCGCAGTTGGTAGCCAAGGTAGAGAGTCACCAGACCGAGAGCAGCGCATGGGAGTGGGCGCTCCGCTCCCTCCAGCGTGGACCAAAAAGTGCGGCGCTAATGCGCCGTAAGCTATTAGAACGATTCGCGCCGAACATCGCTCAAGCGACGCTGACGCATCTGACTGCGACCGGATTGATCAGCGACAACCAGTTGGCGGAGCACCTGATAGCCGGCTACATCGCCAGCGGACGTTACAGCCGAAAACAAATCTGGGCCCGGTTGAAGACCAAACAACTGCCGGACGCGATTATCCGCGCGGCCTTACAAGCGATACCGGACGAGGCGGAGACACAAGCCGCAATGGGATTGGCCGCGCGAGGACAACGCAAGTGGCAGACACTCCCATGGCGGGAACGCTCGCAAAAAATCGCTGGGTATCTTGCCCAGCGAGGATTTAACTACGCAGTGATCAAGCGGGTGGTGACTCGCGCAGCTCTAGAGACCTAGGAGCCGGCTTAACCGCAGTTGGTCGAAGCCGACCACGACCTGTTCGCGGTTGTCATCAAACTTCAGCACGCTAACCGGAACAGCCAACTGTTGGCTGGTTTGGACCATCTCCTGACGCGCGGCCATATCTATGGCCACGTCTTTGTTCTCGAAAGCGATACCGTTCTCGGTCAACCACTCCCGCAACAAATAACAGTAGTGGCAGGTCGGGGGTGAGGAGATGATGTATTGCCGGAGGTGCATTAAAGTTCGGCTGGGATTAACGGCCTTGCCAGTATATCACATCGAAATTAGAGAGTACCCCGGGCCTGCAGGGCGGCGACTAACCGGGCTACTCCCACTAAGTACGCGCCCACTCGCAGATCAGTTTGGTGCTCGGCAGCCGCCTTGACCACTTCGGCGAAGGCCCGGCGCATAATCCTGTGCAGACGCCACTGAACTTTTGGTTCCGGCCAGTAGTAGTTCTGTTGGTTCTGCACCCATTCGAAATAGCTGACCACCACCCCGCCGGCGTTAGCCAAAATGTCTGGCACCACCA
>CAYOXG010000079.1:0-2081 GCA_964407885.1 uncultured Candidatus Saccharibacteria bacterium
AGATCCTGCTCCGGGTCCTTTGATCCGACAAAATACGGCTTGAACTGCTGCATCCCGGCGGTGGTCAACAAGACCGAGGGGGCGTCTTTGGGGGTCAGCGGAGCCGGGGCCACCAGCCGATGTCCCTTAGCTTCAAAAAACTTGATGAATTTTTGCCGCAGCCCCTGACTTGTCATTACCTATTCAATATATATAGTTTGAGAGCATAAAAAAAGCCCCGACCGTGGTCGGGGCCATCCATCACATGCGTCCCTCTTCTAAAACCAGACGGATAACTCCGCTGGCGCAGGCTGTCGGGCGACGAAGAAACCGAGGGGCAGACACTCCGCCAAGGGAACGGGATATTCATCATCAGGCAGAACTATCCCGATCCCGCTGGGCGGGTTGTCGAGTCCGCGATAGATCTCGGCGCCTTCCATCGAGACAAAGTTCTCGACTGGTTGATGAGGGTTGCCCGCTACTGAAAACAGTCGTCCGATATACTGGCCCCTTAACTGGTGGAGCGACTGGGACAGGTTCGTGGGATCGACCCAGTGGCCCAAGTCCATCGGAGTAATCTTTGTCCCAGTATTCTCGTCGGGGATAGCGATCTTGATCCGGTGGATCGATCGGTACTTGATATGTTCCCGGGCAATATCATCGGAGATGAACTGTCCCCCAATGATCGTGGCCGGAAGCGAGTCGCCCAAGGGGTCGTTAGCCAGGCGCACCTGACAACGGCGTCCCTCGTAGCCATCCCGGAGAAAACCCAGCAGGGCGTTTCCACCCCATCTAACCAACAGCATGGTTAGGAATGCCGAATGATAAAACTTCATGCAGACCTCCCGAGGTGATGTGAAAGGTTCAAAAACAGTTTTCACTATACCCGGTTTATTTGCTCTGGGCAAGTCGCCATTAGTTGACAAACTCTGATATTCGTGATATAATAAAAAGAAGGGTGTAAAAAACACAAACAAATGTCAAAAAATTCTAATCATTTTGAGAAAGGCCGGCACCCCTCTGAAGGCCAAGGGAATGATTTCGAGAAAGTTGCCGATGAGGCGTACCTGACCACTCAGGAGGTTTTGGACTATGTTGGCCGGCGGGCGCAAGAGGTCCCGGATAAGGACGTCCGTGAAGATGTCGAGGGGCAGCTGAAGGAGTGGGGGGTTGGCACTAACGAACTATTAGGTCTGTTTTTGATGAAGTTGGCCGAAACCGAAAACTTGAGAGAGGCCAAAGAGAAAGCGGCCGCTCGAAAGGAGGTCTTATTCCAAAACGAGCAACTGCCCATCCTGGCCGTGCTGACGAGCAAGTTCGGACCGGAGAAGGCCAGCGCTCGGTTCCAACGAGTGCTGAAGGATTTGGGGGTGGATCACGACGTTGTCTTTAGGGGTATTCTGAAAGAGGAAAAGTGATCCGGCAACTAGGTAATAAAGAAACGACCCCGCTTAGTGCAGGGTCATTTTTTGATGCAGGACCAGCGGCTGGTGGTAGAGTTGCCACAAAGTCCGAGTAGCACGAAAAGTGGCTTCCCACCGCACCATGATGCTATCTAGCGCCTCTCGTTCTCGCTGGAGCGAGGAACGCAAGAGACGATATTCGTCGAACAACCTCTCTAGGTCTTCCCAACAGGGAGTGGCATCCATCAGGTGAAAGAGATTGTCCGCAACGGAGACCAGCAGATATGCCGACAGCTCGTCACCCATGCAGAAGGATAGCACCCGCCACAGCTGATGGCGGAGACCCGCCGTCAGGTCCTTCAAGATAGCAGGGGTAGTCCGCGACCGGACCGACTGATGCAGACCGTGGTCTCCCACTAATTCGCTGGTGACCACAACCACCGCATCGCGGTACCCCTCATCGGATACGACGGACATGACCGGACCTCCCTATGAAACAAAGTACAATCGAGCTGGGTTCACTCTAACAGACCTACGAAATAACGGCAAGGGTTTCTTGGCTCTAGGAGCTGCAAAGCGTAGAATAAAGCCATGAAACCGATCTATCTTGACTACGCCGCCAGCGCCCCCTTGCGGCCGGAAGCCAAAATGGCGATGAGACAAGCCGAGACGGTGTTCGGTAACCCCAACAGCATCCAT
>CAYOXG010000080.1:0-1788 GCA_964407885.1 uncultured Candidatus Saccharibacteria bacterium
CGGGGAGCTCGCTGTCCAGTTCTGATGAGTGGTTGGAACTCTTCTATACAACTACCGCAGATATCCCGATCGGTGGATGGCAACTGACTAAAAATACCGGCACGGAAGGTTTAATGCTAACCGTCCCGGATGGTGCGACCGTCCCGGCGGACGGATATTTTGTTATCGGCAATTTTGCGGCGGACGGCTCGGTGCTGATGGGGGAGCCGGACTTAGTTGATAGCGCCATTACGCTATCAAATGACAAACTACAAATTAAACTCTACGCCGGCGACTTTTCTGACCCAGCCAATTTGATCGATACGGCCGGAGACGGGGGAGTCCCGCCGGCGGGGGATAACCCGACCAAAAGTTCGATGGAACGAGACACTGATATGAGTGGATGGCACACTGCCACAGCGGCCGTCAATCTGGATGAAGGGATCATTGATCTGGGCACGCCGGGGACTGATAACTCAGTATTGGTTGAACCACCCACGCTCCTCTCCGTCGCTCCGACGACCGTGACACAGGGTGAGATCCTAGAAGTCGAAAGTATCACCGGAACTAATTTTGGCATCGAGCCACCGCCAGCCCTCAAATTAGTCCGCGACGGCTTTATCGTTGGCGCCACCAACTTGCACGTGGCGGGCGATACCCTGATCGATCAAGCCAAGTTTGAGACCCTAGCCAGCACCGCACTGGGCTGGTGGGATTTGGTTCTGACCAATCCGGACGGCCGCCAAGCCACTCTCGCGCACGCGGTAGAAGTGGTAGTCCCTGAACCCGAGTATGATCTCAGCTCGACCGTCCGAATTAACGAAATTTATCCTCACCCGAACACCACCAGCAACGATGAATTTATCGAGCTATATAACTCGGGCGACAAGGCGGTCAATCTAACTGGCTGGACATTGGATGATATGGTAAGCGGCGGCTCGTCGCCCTATACGTTCGGCAACATCAATGTCGGCGCCAAGAGTTTTTTGGTACTGTACAAACCGCAGAGCAAGATCACCCTCAACGACAATGGCGACTCTGTCTATCTAATTAGACCGGATAACTTCGTGTTAGACCAAGTGGATTATGACAGTGCCAAGCAAGGACAGACCTTGTCGCGGTTCCCGACTGGCTGGAAGTGGACTACTACGCCGACCCCCAACGGCGTCAATGTTTTGACTGAACCAGAGGGTGACACGCCGCCGAGCGAGCCGCCGTTGGAGCCGGACGACGAACCGCTGGCCTCCCGACATCAACCGGGCGAGTTAGCCATCACTGAACTGTTACCCAATCCGGGAGGCGGGGATGAGTTTATTGAACTGCATAACCCGGGGAACCGCTCGGTTGATCTGACTGACTGGCAGCTCAAAGACGCCGCCGGCAAAAAATATACTATTGGCGATTTTGATGTCACTATTCAAGCCAACGGCCTTGATATCCAACCGCAACAGTATGTCGTCATTACGCAAACTATGTCCAAGATCGCTCTCAACAATTCCGGCGGGGAAACCGTGACGCTGTTGGACCCTAGTGGACTTGCGATCGCTAGCGTATCGTACCCGGATAAAGCCCCGGCCGGCGCGGCTTACGCGTTGATAGATGGGAATTTGTGGACTTGGGTGTCCAGTCCCACCCCGGGGAAGGCCAATTTAGTGATCCTATCCGAAGACATTGCTGAAGTACTGCCGGAAGTGATCTTACCGTCGGAGCTACCGGTGACTGGCGCGTCCACGCGGCGGTGGCTGGGAATTTTGCTGGTGAGTTTTGCGTTGGCAGGCGTGGTATTCTGGAAAAGATGGAAAGCCACTA
>CAYOXG010000080.1:1798-2041 GCA_964407885.1 uncultured Candidatus Saccharibacteria bacterium
CACACCAAAAATTTAGTTGCCACCCAGAAACTAGGGAAGGCGATCGGCCAGAACCTACGAGGCGATGAGACCTTCGCCTTGGTGGCTCCGTTGGGCGGGGGCAAGACCTCGTTCACGCAAGGATTAGCGCGCGGTTTGGGGATAAAAAAATTAGTGATTAGCCCAACCTTCGTATTGGAACGAATTTATAAGGGCCGACACCCTCTGCATCATTTTGATATGTACCGCATCGAGGCGGGGGAT
>CAYOXG010000081.1:0-1993 GCA_964407885.1 uncultured Candidatus Saccharibacteria bacterium
AAGAGCCGAAATGATCTGATAGCCAGATGGCAGATGAACCACAAAACCAGTTCCAGAGCCCAAAATCGCCCCAAGAGGAGCTGGATGAGTTGTTGCGGCAGAGTATGCCGACTCGTCCCGCTTCCGGGATAAAGTTGCCGGATACCGCTCTGCGCCGGTCAGTGAATTGGTCGGCGGCGTTAATTTGGGGCCTGGGGATCTTATTGATAGTGGGGACCGGATATTTATTGTTGAACGGCCTGACTTTTAATACCGGCGAAGTGGTTTTGGAGTTAGATCAGGACCAAGCCACGCTCGCCATTGATACCAAAACCTATGGGTTGGTCTCGACTGGCGATACTTTGCGGCTGAAGGCCGGTCAGCATACATTGAGTTTGACCAAAGACAGTTTTTTAGAGCTGGCCGAGCGGGTGGAGGTCACCCGCGGGCAGGCATTAACAGTCGTTTTAAAGTTGTTGCCGATACCGGTGATGACTCCGGTTTTGGACTATGCGCCCGAGTTTATTCGACTTAATCAAGACGGGTCGGAGATGGCCTATTTTGATGCTCGGGACCGAACCTTCAAGACGGTGAACTTGACTGATAACCAAACGACGGCGCTGTTCCGCGGCAGTTTCTCTGGGGTGACGGATGTGATTTGGTCGGGGGTGGCGCAATCCGCTATGGTGAAACTCAACGGCCGGCCGGGTCTACCTAATATGTTGGATAACCGCGCAGTTCGGGGCCGGTATGTGCCGCTAGGTGAACGCCCCACCCAAGGCGCGGCCAAATTTACCGGGGCTACTACTTGGCTGTTCGACGACGATCGTAAAACCGCCGCTGGCTGGCAGCCGATCCTGCTTTCGGATAACGTTCGGCAAGTCGCCTTCTCGCCGAGGGGGGATGAGATTGTCTATATTTATGAAACGGCGGACGGCGAGTATTCGCTCTCGCGGGCGTGGCCGGATGGGCTGGAGTGGGAGCGGTTGATAGTCGAGATGCCGCGACTGCAGGACCCAGAATTCATTTGGGGACCAGACGATAGGTGGTTGTTGATCCGAGATGCGGGCAAACTGCTGGTGCTGGATCTGTCGGCCAAGACCCTGTCGGAACCGCTGACTGACTATCTGGCCGGGAGCCCGGTGGCGATCTCCACGGACGGGGCTAAGGTGGCTTATCTAGCTGGAGCGGGGGATGGGGTGAGGTTGATGGACTACGACCTACTGACTGGTACTGTCGCGGTGGTGGAAGATGTGGTGGTGGATGCTACCAGTCGAATGGCTTGGACCGGGGTCAGCACTTTCATCGTTACCACGACCGATGTGGTATTCAAACTGGTAGATATTGAACGAGGGATGCGAACGACGATCCCATTCGTGGGAGCGGATGCCGCGGCGAAGATCCAGCGATTGGAGTATAGTGTTGCCGGCAAGGTACTGATGTTGGTGACGGGGAGCGGTGTATTGATGATGCGGGTCTAAATATGGCTGACGCCAACGAGGTTAAAAACCAACGGCGGCTGAAGATCAAGCGACTGCGCGAACGGATCGAGCGGTTGCTTCAACGAGCATTGATCGGGGTAGATTTCTATGCCAGCATCGCTGCGCAGTTGGAGCGGGCCAATAGGCAGATCGACGAAGGCCAGCGATCGGATGAGTTTAACCAAGAGGACCTCGCCGACCAGCGGGTGAAAAATAAAGTCGGCGACGAGGGTAAGGAAGAAGATGGGGAACAGCCAGAGCCGGAGGAACCCGAACCCGAGCAACAGGAGCAATCCGATGAGGAAGAACGGCGCGCGGCTGAAAAAGAAGAACGACCTGAAGGAGATGAGCGGCAACGCTTGCCGGAAGAGTACCGTCGTCCACGGACACCCCAACGGACACCCCCGCGTACCCCTCCACCCGCTAGGGTGCCAGCGCCAACTACGGCTGGCGGAACCGCGGTGGCTGCTCGCGGAGCGGCTCTATTCGCCAGCCCAACAACTTGGATTGTAATTGCGGTGATTTTGGTTCTG
>CAYOXG010000082.1:0-1985 GCA_964407885.1 uncultured Candidatus Saccharibacteria bacterium
GGGGCATATCATCACTACCGCCATTGAACACAAGGCGGTCGTGGGGAGTTGCCGGTGGCTGGAGACCCGGGGCTTCACCGTCACTGATGTGCGCCCTAGTCGCGAGGGGGTAGTCACCGCCGATAAAATTGCCGTGGCTATCCGGCCGGATACGATATTAGTTTCAGTTATGTACGCCAACAACGAGATTGGTACCATCCAGCCCATCCGCGAGATCGGTAAGTTAATTAAGAAACTTAATCGTGAACGTCCGACCCCGATCCTGTTCCATACTGACGCGGTGCAGGCCGGCAACTATTTAAATCTAGACACCAAATATCTGCACGCGGACCTGCTAACACTTTCTGGCCACAAACTCGGCGGGCCAAAGGGTATCGGGCTGTTGTTCGTGCGTGACGGGGTTCAACTAACTCCGCAATTGCATGGCGGCGGACAAGAGCGGGAAAGACGGAGCGGTACATTGAATATCGGCGGAATTGTCGGCTTGACTGCGGCTCTCACCGCCGCTCAACGGAAAAAATCCGCGGAAATCCGCCGGTTGTCGGCTTTGAAAAAATATTTCATTGGCGAGCTGAGTCAATTGCCGAACATCCACTGCAACGGCTCACTGACACAAAGTTTGCCTAATAGCTTGAATTTATCCGTGGCCGGACATGTCAGTGATGTGTTAGTCGTTGGGATTGACCTGCAAGACATCGCCGTATCGGCCGCGTCGGCTTGCGCGGCGGGGAGTATCGAACCGTCTTACGTTCTGCGAGCTATGGGCTTAAGCCAAACCCGGGCTACTTCCAGCATCCGGGTGAGCTGGGGTTGGGCTACCGCCAAAAGCGACCTAGCAGCTCTCATCAAGGTCTTAAAGAATCTGGTCTAGAAAAGCAAAAAACACTTCCCCCAGGAGTGTTTTTTGCGTGTGTAAGCGCGCTTAAAGCAAAAAACTAACTACTTCCGCGCGCGGCGACGCTTCCGCCTCGGAGCGGCTTTCTTCGCAGTGGTTCTGCGGCGGCGGCGCTTCGGAGCGGCCTTCTTCGCGGTCGTCTTGCGACGACGACGGCGCTTCGGAGCCGCCTTCTTCGCGGTCGTTTTCCTTCTACGACGTACTGCCATGGAAAACCCCCATAAGTTAATGATATAAACTTTTCCTCACGCTAAATATTGACACAATCAGTTCTATTAAAAATTATACTCACAATCACTTGTCAATACAATACACTGCTAAGAATTTTGCGGACATTAACAAAAACATTCCGCTGATTAACGGAACGACGGGATGCTCCTAGATGGATTAACCTGTCACCCTTTAGTTTGGTCCTCGTCGGACGACTGAATACCCTCGTCGGCAGTGGCCGGTTTCTCGCCTTCCACTTCAACGCCCGCGACCGCCTCGGCCTCGCTGATCGGCGCCACTTCCACTTCCTCTTCACGCTTCGGCGCGACTATGACCACGACCTCCTCCGCGTCATCTAACACTTCAACGTTGGCCGGCACCGGTATATCTTTCACCAAAATCGAATCGTCGATCTTAATTAGCCCGGCCAGATCGACCGCCAGTTCGTGCGGCAGATCGGCTGGCAGACACTCGACCTCCAATTTGTCCTTGCTGGTGACCAAGACCCCGTCAAACTCTTTCACCGCCGGAGCTTCACCCACAAATGTCAGCGGCACCTCGGCTTTGATCTTGTCACTAAGTTTGACCTGGTAGAGATCGAGGTGCACCAAACCCCCGGTCCGGGGGTCGAACTGCGGTTCACGCAGGAGGACCGTCCGCTCACCCTGACCCTCGATGGCCAGATTGACCAGCGAGCTTCCGCCGGCCTGATGAAAAACCCGTTTCAGTTCCAGCGCGAGCAAGCTCACCAGCACCGGCTCGGTCTCCTTACCATAAACCACCCCGGGGACCCGCCCAGCGCGCCGGATGGCGGCGGGCTTGTCCGTCCGGGGCCTGACCTGAGCTGTGAGCGTATGTTCGCCAATACCCATAACAGGGG
>CAYOXG010000083.1:0-1962 GCA_964407885.1 uncultured Candidatus Saccharibacteria bacterium
GACCAAGCGGTCGGACAGCTTCGTCCGCGCTCCAGCGCTCCAGCGCTCGAGGCGCGCTGCGGATACGTCGGAGTCATTCTGACGCCCGATCCGGCCAATCCCGGCCGGACCCAGCGCTACGAGGCGGCTTTCCGCCTTACGGAGGATGCGTCCTCCGGCTGGGTTTTCCGGGCGCCGGCCGAATTGGGAGGTGTCCGATGACCATCCCACGCATCTCACGCAAGCGTGCTTTGATCGCGGTGGGGACCGTTCTGGTCCTCACCATTCTTGTCTGGGCTGTCTGGCCCAGCAAGAAGAAGCCGATCCCGCCGCCGGCGGATCGGCTGGCGAAGATCTCGGACATTAACAACCGGATCGAGGTCGATCCGCGTCCGCGGCAGATCGCTCCCAAGGTTTCGGCTCTCGGGTCGAAACCAGCTCCCAAGGCCGGTCCAGGTACCAACCCCGTAGCCGCCGCTCTCAAGACACTCGTTCGCAAAGTAGAGGCGCTGACTAGTCGAGTAGGCAAAATCGACGACCGCCTCACAGCGGTCGAAACAAAATCCCAGTCGGCGGCACCTGCGCCGAAATCCGTCGCTTCACCGGTGCCAGCGGTGGTCACTAGCCAACCGCCCGTGCCAATCGTTGACGAGACCAGGCCACTCACGGATGCCCAGGCGGAACGGCAGTTCGCTGAATGGCTCAAGAAGGGAGGCAAGCAGTGACAGTGGCCAGATTGAAGAAGTGGTTGTCGGCGATTGCCCTAGCGGCAGTTGCATGGGTGATGTTGGTGGCCGGAATCATCGGTTACCGCTGGAGCGATCGGATCGTATCCGTCGCTTCACCGGTGCCAGTGGTGGCCACTAGCCAACCGCCCACGCAGCCGTCTCCGCCCCCCCCATCGCCGCTACCCGCTCCTATTCCGACTGTCGAGCCTGCTCCGATACCAATCGAACAGGAAGTGTACAGTCTTTCCGACGAGGAGGCAGATCGGAGGTTTGCCGAGAGCCTTCTCCGGCAGCAGTAGTGTTCTTTCCTTGTGCGCCCCCGCTTTATCCACCCACAGTCATGTGGTTCCGGACGAAGCGCGGGGCGTTTTTTTATTCCAGTGGATTACGGACGGTGGGAAATGAGCCGGGGGATTTATAGGAAGACTTAAAAACGTCTTTTTTTTCTTGGCCGTCAGAATAAATAACGGTTCGAATGAGCTCCGCCTTTAGGGCCCCGTTGGGTTGGACATCATATTGCCGCGGGCCGTCTATCGTAACTTTTCGGCCGTCTTTAGTTCCGTAAATCTCAAAGTAGAGCTTCGAGCCGACAATTTTTGATTGAATTAAAATGTGCGCTGGAGTGTCGTTTTTGAATCTCAAATCTGATACGCCCGGGTAAATTGTCGCATCGTAGCCCTGCGGATTGTAATAACGAACGGGGAGCGAGTGAGGTTTGCGTTCAAGTATCGGCAAACCAGCCGCTACCGCCGCGCGAAATAGCGGGGTTGATACCTGACAAATGCCGCCGCCATATTCCGGGATCAGCGTACCATTTTTTATTACTAACTCCGGGACAAAACCGGTTGAAGCATTAACCTCGCCGAGGAATTGGTTGAAAGAAAAGTTTTCTCCTGGCGCCAGTATAATGCCGTCAAATTTTTGAGAGCCGACATTTATATTTTGGGTTCTGAATTTTGGCGAACCGCCGAAGTCTGATTCGCCGCGGGCCAGAAGCTCTTTTATACCTAGATCGTTGACCCGATCCAGACTGACATCAGATCCTATTTTATCCACGACAAGCTCGATGACCTTAGGGGAGCGGTTCTTATCACCGCGAGCCAGAACAGAGGTAATATTCGTTAGGGTAGCTTGAATATTTAGTTTTTGTCCCGCTCGCGGAGCTTGAAACTCAGTTACTTGGCCCTCATTGATCGTTAACCTCGCGTTGACCGAAGCGATATTTATATCTCCGGCGTTTTTCTCAAGGAAACTT
>CAYOXG010000084.1:0-1942 GCA_964407885.1 uncultured Candidatus Saccharibacteria bacterium
GTTCACTCTATCTTTGTATCGGGCGCTACAGTTGATCCACCAAGACACGACCACGACCGACGCCCAAGACCGCGGCACCATTACTATCCCAGCCATCGGCTCGCCGCTGACTCTGAATCAGACCTATTCGGCGTATGCCAAAACCTCCCAACATCTTTCGAAGAAGTCCAACCAAGATATCACCGTTATCCAGCCGGCCAGCGGCAGTACTCTGACCTTACCCCTGACCTTCGATGAACTGCCGGCCGGAGACATCATCGCCAATCTCGGGACCTGGGACAAAGTGGACTCCACCGACTGGAGCCAGTTCCTGCAAGAGTTAGCCGGGACGCTAATCACCGAACTAGCTGATTTCAATAATGACGGTGCGGTTAACACTCTCGACGCTTTCCCGTTCGTGGGTAGCTATAGTCACTACTTTGCCGGTGGCGCTCTGCGCACGGACGGCATTCAACCTCCAACCCAGTAATCTATGGAACCGACTACTCCGCAACCAGGAACCACGCCCCAACCGCCCCAGCCCAGCACCATCCATCGGTGGTTAGTGCCGGTGTTGGTCGCCATCGCCGGACTGATGGTGGCTATCACTCTGATCGCCCGCAGCAATTTCTTGGAAGGATTTTTGAAACTGATCGGCGCCGGCGCCTCCGAACTGCAGATGATATCTATTTCCAGCGATGATGATTTCCTTGGGACAAGCAAAGCCAAATGGCTGGCGGATACTGGAGAACGCAACGATGGCGTTTTTGATAACACCGCCGCGTTCAATTATTTCACCGGCCAGCCGCACGACGAAGGCGCTCGGGCAGGGTTTGTGATGCCGTTGGTGTCAGCCAGTGAAATAGATAGCGTGGTGACTCATCCGGCCAGCTACATTTCACCGGTGGTGGACCTAGGTAGCGGCGAGCTATTCGTCAAGGCCTTGCAAGCGGTCGATTATCAGCCGGAGGGTTCGACTCTTGCTTACGCCTATCGGGCAGGGGAGACCGTGGCTGAAGCCCAAACCGCGACATTCAAAGTATTGGAATTCGTTCCAACCGATACCCTTGGTGGCTATCGTCGTCAGCAAGTGGCGTGGGAGGACGGTCTGCCGCAATTCGTTCAATTCAGGGCCATTTTTGCTAATTATGTTTTTGCCGACCGTCCGGCCGTGGCCGAGCTCAACATTATTTACGAAGGAGATGGAGGCAATGGCGAAGAAGCCCCCGCTGATCTTCTGCCGGAAGTGGCGAGTGGGATTCTAGTTGATGCCACTATCATCATTACTTATGCGTCCGGAAGCGCTCCGGCCGCGGCCGAGTTCGATTTTTCGGCCGAAGCCAGTGGCCAGAGTTTCGCTCGCAAGCAAGTATCGTTAGACAGTCCCGATGGGAAAGCGATCTTTCCCGGTATGGGTTTGCTGGCGGGCGAGGACTACATCATTCAATTGAAAGTTGCTGGCCAGACGGACAAGGTCCTGAAATTCACGGCCACCAGTCAACTGGTCTACACTTTCGCGTTGACCGGTTTTGTCGCTGACACCAGTCCGGCCGACCTGAATCAGGACGGGGTAGTGAACACGCTCGACTATTCGCTCTTTTTGAACGAACTGCTAGAGTCAGCCAAGGGTTTGGCCGAGCCGGAATCCACCCCTTGACAAAAATCACAAAATATAGTATAATGGAACGATACGGTGGAGCGGTTAGAATCAAAATGAAAAAGCTAATTGTGCAACTCGTGAGTGGGCTAACCGGCGCTGGACTGGCGCTGGTCGGTTTTGTGCCAGTTATAGCGCAGTCCGCTACTCTCAACGCCTCCATCTTCTTCACCCCGGCCACCAAGTCAGCCACTTTCCTGACGGGCGCCGCCAATACTTTCACTGTTGATCTGATGGTGAACACCGGCGGCCAGCCGGTGGTGGGGGTGGCTGCAGTGGTCACTTTTGATACGACCTACTTGGAGT
>CAYOXG010000085.1:0-1877 GCA_964407885.1 uncultured Candidatus Saccharibacteria bacterium
GCGGCGCGGGCGCTTGGAGAGCCCCTTGACCCCTCGGGGTCATTCAGATATACTGGCCCTACCACATCAGCAACCTTTTCACCCCTGACAGACAGGGGAATCCCCACGGGAAAGGAATTTTTCTCTATGAACAACTACGAAATTACTCTGGTAGCGACCTCCAATATGACCGAGACCGATGCCCAGAATCTGGTCGCCAAGGTGGCTTCTCTGATCGCCAAGGCCGAGGGGCGCATCTACGCCCAGAGCTTCTGGGGTAAACAGCGGCTGGCCTATCCCATCGGACGCCACGAATATGGCTACTACGCCACCCTGATCTTTGCCTACCCGTCTGAGCAGATAGCGGCGTTCAATCATGACATCCAGATGATGCCTGAGATCATCCGCCATCTGGTTCTCTCTCTCGACAAAGAAAAGGTCCGGCCGGAGAGCATCAAGCTCATCGATCCCTTCAAAGAACAGTACGCGCCGGCTCCCGTGCGGGCCGCTCGCGCAATCAGTGCTCCGGTCCGCAAGCCACCGATCAAACCGGTCGCGCCCAAAAAAGACGAGGCCACTCGTCTAAAAGAACTCGACGAGAAGCTCGGTAAACTCCTAGAAGAAGAATAATAAAACAGAAAGTTTGTAGCAAGTAGTAAGTAGTTTTTATTTTCTAACTATCAACTTCTCTTCACCAACTAATAACTATCGACTCCTCTCTTCACTAACTACCAACTTATAACTACTAACTTTTTCTTCAT
Source organism: uncultured Candidatus Saccharibacteria bacterium (assembly GCA_964407885.1). Classification (GTDB taxonomy): domain Bacteria; phylum Patescibacteriota; class Kazan-3B-28; order Kazan-3B-28; family Kazan-3B-28; genus Kazan-3B-28. Next base: position 741 of record CAYOXG010000085.1, read on the forward strand.
ATGCGCGACATCAACAAAGTTATGCTCATCGGCAACCTCACTCGCGACCCGGAGATCCGGACTACCGCCAACGGTCAGACCGTGGCCTCGTTCGCCGTGGCCTGTAATCGGTCTTGGAACGATGCCCAGGGCGTCCGTCAGGATGCAGTAGAGTACATCGATATCGTGGCTTGGGGCAAACTGGCCGAGATCGTCGGTCAGATCTACAAGAAAGGCCGGCGCACCTATGTCGAGGGTCGGCTGCAGACCCGGAGCTGGGATGGTCAAGACGGCATCAAACGCTATAAGACCGAGGTAATCGCCTCTGAACTTCTGCTACAAGATAGTCAGCGGGCGAGCGGGGAGAGCGCTAGCGAAGTTGTCCGCAACCCCGAGACCCCAGTAGCGGCCGGCGATGTTTCGACTTCGCCCGCCGGCAAAGATGAAGAGATCAATATAGAAGATATTCCGTTTTAGGATTTTATGCCCAGATTCAAACGCCCGGCCTCCAAGCGGCCCAAAACCCTTCGCTCGATCATCGCGGTTAAAAAGACCTGCTATTTCTGCTCGGAGGGCATCCCGTACGTGGACTACAAAAATGTTCGGCTACTGCGCAAGTTCGTTTCGCGCTATATGAAACTGGAACCGGCTCGGCGCACCGGCACTTGTGCTCGTCATCAACGGGCCGTGACTGACGCGGTCAAGCGCGCGCGGCACTTAGCGCTGTTGCCGTTCACTCTGCGGTAAAACAGACAATTTAATCAATCTCACCAACCTACGCCAATCTTCACCAATCTGAATAATTCCCATTTGACTAGATTGGGATAAATTGCATAAATTGGTTAGATTTCCCCAACCATGCTGTCCCTCAACGACCTGAAAACCGGCGCTGTCATTACCATCGAAGGCGCGCCCTACGAAGTAGTCAAATACCAGCACTCCAAAATGGGCCGCGGCGGAGCGGTTTTGCGTACCACTCTAAAAAATTTGATCACCGGCAATAATATCGAACGCACCTTTCACGGTGATGAAAAATTTATGCCGGCCGAGCTGGAACGCAAAACCGCCCAGTTTCTCTACCGTCAAGGCGGGGGTTTTGTGGTAATGGACACCATCACCTTCGACCAGTTCACTATCTCAGCCGCCACTGTTGGGTTT
>CAYOXG010000086.1:0-1724 GCA_964407885.1 uncultured Candidatus Saccharibacteria bacterium
TCTGGCGGGTCTTATTGATCAGGTCGCCCTTTTCTTTCATATAGACAAACCCGCGCGAGATAATGTCGGGACTGGTGACTAGCTTGCCCTGTTTATTGACGATGGTGATGAGCACGATCATCCCTTCCTTGGCCATGGCTTGGCGGTCGCGCAACACGACTTCTTTAACATCGCCCACGCCCAGACCATCGACCATAATGCCGCCGACCGGGACTTTGGTAGCGGCCTTGTGGCCTTGCCCGCGTTTGAACTCGGCCACCTCGCCGTCCTCCAAAATAATAATATGACTCTTGGGCACCCCCACTTCCTCCGCCAGTTTGGCGTGAGCCATCAACATATGATACTCGCCATGCACGGGGATGAACCAATGGGGGCGAGTTAAGGTCAACATCTGCTTCATCTCTTCTTGGTAGGCGTGGCCGGTAACATGGATCTGCATATTCTTGTCAAAAATGACATCGGCCCCCTCGCGGTAGAGATTGTTGATGACCGCGTTAATCGAGCGCTCGTTGCCGGGAATGGCCGAGGAAGATACCACCACCGTATCGCCTTTTTTGATCTTGACCTGCTTGTGTTCGCCAAAAGCCATCCGTTGGAGGGCCGACCCTTCCTGTCCTTGGCTACCGGTACTTAAGATGACCAGTTGGCTGTCACTGTACTTTTTGATGTGGCGCAAGTCAACGATCAGTCCTTTGGGGGTCTTGATGTAACCCAGCTTGCTGGCCACATCAAAATATTTCAGCATACTCCGTCCCGCGATAGCTACCTTGCGCCGATACTTGATGGCGGCGGCGATGACATGTTGCATCCGATCAATGCGGGAGGCGAACGAGGCGACTATCAGCCGGCCCTTCGTATGAGCGAATATCTCCATAAAGGCGTCGGCGATGACCTGCTCGGACGGGGTGCGACCGGGAGTGTGCGCGTTAGTGCTTTCGCCCAAGAGCACCAATAGTCGCTCGCGGCCCAGCGCTTCCAGTTTGTCGTACTCGGCTTGGATGCCGTCGGGCGGACTGGGGTCAAATTTGAAATCACCGGTGTACATAATTTTGCCTTCCGGCGTGTCCACCACGATACAGAAAGTGTCGGGGATAGAGTGGTTGACTCGGACGAACGAGACGGTGAAGACACCCAGCCGGATCTTGTCGGCGGCGGTGTAGGTGTTGACGCGAATATTGCCGACATCAGAGAATTCCTCCAAATTCACTTTGATCAGCGCGGCGGCCAATCGCGGAGCATAGACCGGCACGCCCAGCTTGGGCCCCAAATAGGGGATAGCGCCGATGTGGTCCTCGTGGCCGTGAGTAATAACAATGCCGCGCAGTTTCTTTTTATTGCGCAGAAGATATTCTGGGTCAGGGATAACAAAGTCAATCCCGAGCATGGTCTCGTCCGGCATCATCATGCCGCAGTCCAAGACCACGATATCATTGCCATACTCGACAGCGATCATATTTTTGCCCATGTCGCCAACTCCCCCCAAGGGAATGATCTTGAGCGTAGCGTCTGTTGGGTGCGGGGCGGGTCGAGTTAGCCGGCGCGGCGGCCGGGGCCGGGAGCGATGACGGGATCGTGGCTGATTCATAGGATCCATTAAAAGATAGATGGTTGGGTAACCGGAGGTGCCGGGTCGGCCGCCGGCAGTTGATCGATCTTGGCGAGAAGCGCAGGGATACTTTTAAAGTCGGACAGCAAGGTAGTTTTTAGCTTGGGGTCGTACAGCG
>CAYOXG010000087.1:0-1715 GCA_964407885.1 uncultured Candidatus Saccharibacteria bacterium
CGATCTTGTTCAACCCCGCCCCCGCTTCCATCATCCCGGCGGCGGCTTGCAGAGTCGCTATTTTGGTATTGTCGTGCTGAAACGACCCAGTGTCGAACGAGATGCCAGTCAGCAGACAGGCCGCCACTTCTTTGGTCACCGCTACCCGCCAATCCTGTATCAGCCGCCAAATAATTTCGGAAGTGGACGAAACGTTGGCATCAACCAAGTGCAGACCCGGCGTCAGCTTTTGCACGGCATGATGATCAATGACGATTAACCACTTCGGCCAATCGATGTTCAATTCGTCGCTGTCGAAAAATCCAGTCCGCGCCCAACTGCCGCAGTCCAAGATCACCACCGTATCAAATTTCAACGGATCGAACCCGTCGCTAATTCTAAAAAAATACGGCAGATAGGCATAGGCCCGCGGAACATCGCCGCTGGCCGCCAGTCCCGCCTCCATCCCAAACTCGCGGCTCAACACGCCGTATAGCCCCAACATACTCCCGAGCGCGTCGCCGTCAGGGTCTTTATGCGTTACCAAGAGTATCCGACCCGCCACCTTCAGGGTCTCCAATATCGTTTGAGCCAGTTGGTCCATGACCCTCCAGAGTATCAAAGATCTCCTGCAAGCGGAAAGACCGCTCGGGGTCGGACAGCTTCAGGGCCAGCCGCGGCACCCGCTTGATGGCCAATTTCTTAAAAATGGCTTTTTGAATATCGGCCAGATGTCGCGTGAGTCGGTCAAAATTACGCTCGGCTACCTCTTGGTTATGCGGAGTAAAACTCACCCACACCTGCGCCGACTTCAAATCCGGCGCCAAAAACACCTGATCGATCGTGATCAGTTCATCAATCCCCCACGCTGCGCGGCGCTCATTTAAAAACGGCGCCATGATGCTTTGCAGCAGCGACTCCAATTTGGCCTTGCGCACACTCACTACTGCAGACCCGCTTTCTTATAGTCTACTTTGATGAACTCGGCTTCGTTGCCTTCGGCCAGTTTAGCGGTGGTGCGAACCTGAAATCCGAAATCGTCGCCGGCGGTCGCCTCACTCACCTCCTCGGCTACCCGTTTGATCAGTTCGATCTCGCCCTCGCCGATCAGTTCTTTCTTCGCGTCGTAAAACCGGACCAAATTGTTCTTATGCGCCTGACCCTTGATCACTTTCATGCCAATGATCTTTTCGGTCCTCGCGTCGCGAAAGATCTTCAGAATGGTCGCCCGCCCCACACTGGTCTCGATCTTCTCCGGCCCGATCGCATCTAACAGGATGCGGGTCAGATCATCGGTCAGCTCGTAGATGATATCATAACCAAGGATTTGGATGTCGTCCTTCTTGGCAGTGCGTCGAGCGGTCGGCGTGGACTCCACTTTGAAGCCAACCACAAATCCGTTCTCACCCGCGGCCGACTGGACATCCGACTCGGTGATGTTGCCCAGCCCCTCGGCGATGACCCGGATCTGGCCTTTATCGGTCTTAATCTTTTCCAACTGATTTTTGATGGCCTCCAGCGAACCCTGCACATCGGCCTTCAACACGATATTAATGTGATGCAACCGAGCGGAGCGGATCTGCGAAGTCAGCCGGGACAGGTCCGAGGTCCGGACCGACAGTTGGCGAGTGGTGGCGTGTTTGGCCCGCTTCAAGACGGCATCGCGGGCTTCTTTATCGGTGCCAACTGCGCTCAACGCCTCCCCGACGCCGGGCGCGGCGGTGAAACCGGGGACC
>CAYOXG010000088.1:0-1660 GCA_964407885.1 uncultured Candidatus Saccharibacteria bacterium
GTCCAACAACTTGGATTGTAATTGCAGTAATTTTGGTATTGCTGTTGTTGGTCGGACTGGTGTATTTGATATTTGGCGGGGTGGGCAACAAGGCGCTGGACGCAGCCGGCGGGTCTATCCCCATCGCGCTGAATTTTGATAATAAAGACCATCAGATCCTGGTGGCTAACATTCTGAAATTAAAGCAGGAGGGAAAGCTACTGATACCGGATAAGTTGGCTAAGGATTTGGATTGGCAGTCGGATAAGGATGGTAAGGCCATTCATACGCTGGATTGGCGGACGATGGAGGCCCTGCGGTATTTGGGAAATAAGTGGCCGGTGGTTGGGGTAAAGATCCTTCGCTCTAACGGGCCGGATATGACGCGACGGAAGTCCGCGGCTAAAGGCGAGGAGGAGACCGAGCCGATCGACGCGCCGTCGGCTTATCAGTTCGGGCAGGGTATCGCCATTGATCGATTGGGGCTCACCAGCCCAGAGCTGACCGAGGCGATGGGGCTGGACGCGTCGGTGCCGGTTCGGATCAGCTGGCAGAAAACTATGCGGGAAAATAGTTTGAGGGGATTATACGAGCAGTTGCAGGTGGACGCCCGGGCGCTGTTCAGTGGTGCCGGGCAGGCCGCCACCCAAGCCGACACCGACGCCAGGGGTCTGGCGACGCTGGCCAGAGTCCACGGACAGTCGGTGGCAGACGCGGCAAAGGATCCACGGGCCAAGATTGCAGATAATTATACCAGAGCGTTGACCGCGCTGGATAATTTACTGATCAATCTTCAGCGGTTGCGTGAACAGGGCGGGTTGGACGACCGGACTATCAGTTTTACCGCTCCCGCTCTGGCCAATCTGCAAAAGGCCCGGGCCAATTTGGACAAGGGTGGTACGGACTTTATTGCCGAGTGGGGAAAATCCGACACCATCGCGGTCATCCGCAAAGGGCTGCAGGCCGTTTTCCGGGCGATGCAGGTGGCGAATATGTCGGGCTGGCGAGGCAACACCAAAGAGATCAAACTTTGGCAGGCCTATGAGGCCCGGCAGAATATCCGGCAGTTGGTGTTGGACCTGTTGCGGATGCCGGTGGAGTTGGCCGGTGAGGGGAATGACTTTAACGGCGATCTGGTAGTCAGACAGTTGATCGTCTACAGCCCGGAGGATGATTTAGATAACGGTCTGCCGGACTTCGATGTCTATCCCAAAGGCGCCACCTCGGTGGATGAAGGCGGGGTGGGGTATGACCCATCGGCGGCGGATAAGAAGATCGATACGCGCGATAATCGCTTTATGGCGTTGCCCATCGACAATGGGGTGTTCAGCAAAGGCGCTACGATATTTATCTATAAAGTGCAGGGCGCAGGCGAGTGGGCGGCGGAGTTAGCTGAAGGTCTGATTCCCGGTTTACGGTCGCTGTACGATCAGTACGATGGCGGCGGTGTGGAACGAATAGGCGAAGATAACGTCAGGGTATCTTACAGGAACTTTGTGCATATCGGGTTTTAAGCTATAGTGCAGTACGGAAGCGTGGCCGAGCGGTTTATGGCGCCAGTCCTGAAAACTGGTTGGGACGCAAGTTCCTCACAGGTTCGAATCCTGTCGCTTCCGCCATTAGCAATGCGCTAGATCCCAGCGGTCTAGCTTTTGTAAGAATGGGTATACTAGCTGGCGGT
>CAYOXG010000089.1:0-1162 GCA_964407885.1 uncultured Candidatus Saccharibacteria bacterium
CATTCCTGTTTCTGTCACTGTGCATCACTCCTTGATATGTTAAAGTACGGGTTAAAAACCCGCTCTTACTATAGTTAAATTGTGAGTAGAGGGCAAGCTATCTGAGCCGGTCGCCCTATAAGCTTCGGCTAGGTTTCAGGTATAATAAACGCGTTGTAGAGCTGATTTTAACATTCGGGGCGTGGCGCAGTGGTAGCGCGCCTGGTTTGGGACCAGGAGGCCGCACGTTCGAATCGTGTCGCCCCGACCACAAAGTTACATGGAACTCGCCGAATATGGGCAGATGGAGAAGCAGGAACGGAACTACTGGTGGCATATCGGCCGGCGGGAGGTTTTGCAAAAAGTTCTGGCTAGACATCTGCCGGCCGGTGGCCAGTTGGAGATCTTGGATATTGGTTGCGGCACGGGCATCAACTACTGGTGGCTAAAAAAATGGGGGAGAGTGACCGGGGTGGATCCCAGCCCCGAGGCGTTGGCTTTCTGCCGCCAGCAACACGCCTATGATGAACTTATCCAAATTGACGGTACGGATTTGGGTATATCGGGCCAATCCGATCTGGCGGTAGCGTTTGACGTGCTGGAACATATCGAAGACGATCGCAGCGCGCTGCGATCGTGGCGGCAGGCATTAAAACCCGGCGGTATTTTGATGCTCACCGTGCCGGCCTACCAGTGGCTGTGGTCAGCGCATGACAAGGCCTTGCATCACTTCCGACGGTATTCAGTTGGAGAACTGCGGATTAAATTGCGCGAGGCGGGATTCCGTGTCCAGTTTATCTCGCCGTTCTTTTTCTTCGCTTTCCCGGTGGTGATGCTGGTTCGTCTCCTAACTAAAGGCGCACCCCCCAAAACTTCATATGTGGCCACCTCTTCTTTAGCGGACAAACTTCTCATCGGTTTGAGCCGGCTGGAGGCGAATTATTTGAGCAAGGGTAAAAAATTTCCCTGGGGCAGTAGCATTGTTGTGGTCGCGCGAAAAAATGTTTAAGCAAATTGTAAAATTCGGGATAGTCGGCGCGATCAACACCATCATTGATTTCGGACTGCTCAATTTGTTGGTATCGGTGTTCGGTTGGGCAGTGCTGTGGGCGAATACCGTGTCGTTCACGGTAGCGGTGTTAAACAGTTTTTTCTTTAACAAATATTGGACCTTTCGAGTCCG
>CAYOXG010000089.1:1172-1574 GCA_964407885.1 uncultured Candidatus Saccharibacteria bacterium
AGGCAACGCCTACTGGCAGTTGGGCGGCTTCGTGCTGGTGGCGGTCATCGGACTAGGACTGTCCGACTGGTTGGTTTATTATTTCAGCGAAGTGGCTCTCTGGCACTACAACTGGGCCAAGCTGGTATCGGTGCCCATCGTCTTCGCTTGGAACTTCATCGCCAGCAAAAAATTAGTGTTTAAGAAATGATGGATATCTATCTTTCGGTCGTTATCCCGGCCTACAACGAAGAGCGCCGCATAGGCAAGACCCTCACCAAGCTACGGGCGTATTTAGATAAACAAACCTATGCTTACGAGGTGGTCGTATCGGATGACGGGAGTGCCGACACCACCCGCGAGATAGTTAAAATTATCGCCGAGGGCTGGTCGCAACTGCGGCTATTGACCGCCACACATAAT
>CAYOXG010000090.1:0-1549 GCA_964407885.1 uncultured Candidatus Saccharibacteria bacterium
TGTTCTCTAAAAAACTGGCCACCATCGTCCGAACTGTCTCCGTGGGCTTTGATTTGGAGCGGGCTGACTGGCACCATCATACCGACATAGCCGCCCTAGAGACCAAGTGTAAAGAACTTGGATTTTATTCTCTGATGAAGCGCATCAACAGCGTGCTGGGTTCGGCCATTCAGGCGACCACTACCCAAACCCTGGATTTGGACGGAACACATGAAACGCCAGTCGCGAGCGTTAAGATTGTGGATTCACCGGAAAAGCTACCAACAGGAGATGAAGCGGCCATCCAGATTGCCACCCCTGATGACAAATCCAGCTTATACGTTACGCAGGATAGCGATAAAGTGACAGCCTTAATAAATCCATCACCCCAAGCTTTGGATCAGGTCTTCGGACGCTATAAGATTATCCGGGGCCACAATCTAAAGCCAGTCCTGAAACTATTGTCGGAAACAACCAATCCACACAACGTCGAACTTTTTGATACTGCGATAGCGGCCTGGCTCTGCAATCCGGAGCAACGCGATTATGCCCTGGAACGCGTTTATTATGAAGTTACCGCCCAATCTCTGCCAACTGATCAGTCGCAATGGCCGCTGGCGATTTGGCGTCTGACTCCGTTACTGTGGGACCGAATGAAATCATTGGGCGTCCTAAAAGTCTTTACCGATATTGAAATGCCATTAATACCGATATTGGCCGCTATGGAGCGTACGGGCATTCTGGTTGATTCTCATCGTATCGGCGAGTTATTGGAAGCTACGACCGACAAGGTCGCCGAATTAGAGCGTCAAATCTATAAACTAGCTTGCCGCGAATTCAATATTAATTCACCAGCTCAATTGGGCGATTTTTTGTTCAATGTCCTGGGTATCAAAGGCCGGGTCCGTCGGACGGGCGGCGGGGCCCCCTCGACCGCCGCACCCGAACTGGAGAAACTACGCGAGGGCAATCCGATCATCGAACTTGTACTGGAATATCGCGAGTTATCCAAGATGAAAACAACATACATCGAGCCTTTCCCGATGCTTATTGCTCAAGATGGACGCATCCACACGACCTACAACCAAACCGGAACCGCCACCGGCCGCTTATCCTCTTCCGAACCTAATCTGCAAAATGTTCCCACTCGGACTGAATTGGGTCAGCGTTTTCGCGCCGCCTTCATCGCGGCACCGGGGTGCCAGTTGGTCTCATTGGATTACTCTCAAGTTGAGCTGCGCCTGGTCGCTCACATCGCCCATGACGAGACCATGCTCGAGGCCTTTCGGGCGGGGGAGGACATCCACACTCGCACCGCTTCGGAGATCTTCGGTCTAGCTCCGGCTCAAGTAACGCGCGATATGCGACGACAGGCTAAAGTCCTTAATTTTGGCATCCTTTACGGCATGGGCGTGCTGGGCTTTGCCCGTTCGGCCGGTATTTCCCGAGACATAGCCAAGAAGTTCATCGATGAGTATTTTGCTCGCTTCGCCGGCGTTGCCCGTTATATGGAGCAAACAAAAAATGAGGCGTTTGACCGGGGGTACGTCAGCACTCTTTTTGGCCGCCG